>DASPVQ010000020.1 GCA_035622275.1 Thermoplasmata archaeon
TTCTGGATGTCGCCCTGCGGGAAGCCGGTCTCGCCGAACAGCGGGATCGTGCACGGGTGGCTGGTCGTGCAGTCGCTGGCGATCTCCGCGTCGTAGTACGGGCTCCCGGGGGTCGAGACCTGCGCCCACCACCACCACGCGGTGCCCGGCACATCGGGGGTCGGGGTCGCGCTGGGGTTGGTGTCCGGCCAGCTGACGTTGGTCGGGAAGTACTCGAAGCCCGGCGCGATCGCGCCGCCGTAGTTGACGCCCGTCGTGATCCCATCGACGTCCAGGATCGCGTTGTAGACCGACTGGTACGGGTAGGCCGTGGTGAACAGCATCCGCATCGCCTCGGAGCTGAAGAAGTCCGTCGGCGCGGTGATCGTCGTCGGCGTCAGCGCCTGCGCGGCGGCCAGGTTGTAGTTCCAGTCGAACGGGTAGAAATAGACCGAGAGCGACGGGAACTGGGTGAACTTCACCTTGCCCTGCGACAGGAGCTGCAGCAACAGGCTGCTCTGGGTCGACGCGATCGTCGCGACGTCGGCCGTCCCCGACTCGAGCGCGGCCTCGCCGGGGGTGTAGCCGTTCTCCCAGTTCTGGATGACCTTGGGCACGTACTTGCCGACCGCCGGCTGGCACGAGCTCGACCCGAGGCAGTTCGGGTTGGGGTGGTAGCCGGGGTTCGCCTCCAGGATGTACTCGACCGCGTTGTCAAAGTACGCGAGGTAGTACGGGCCGCTGCCGGCCATGACGTTCTTGGCCGTCACGCTGCCCGCGGGGAACCCGAAGATTCCCGAGCCGTCGATCTGCATCGTGTCCCACATCGTCGGGGTCGCTTCCGAGGCGTTGACCCAGGCCCAGACGGCCGGGTTCTGCGAGGAGGCGTTCGTGGTATCGAGGTCTCCGGGGAGCCCGATCGGGTAGTCGCCGGCGCCGGTGATCCCGGAATCGGTCCAGCCGGGGAGCGGCGAGCCCTGCTGGCTGATCCAGGCCGCGGGGGTCGCGACCGCCCAGGGGAACGAGAGCAGCTGGTAGAGGGCGGAGAGCGACCAGGTCTGCCCCAGCCCGTCGGCGACGATCGTGAAGCAGCCGTGGTAGCCGTTCGCGTAGGCCTTCGCCGGACAGAACGCCGAGTCGTTCACCAAGAGGTGGGTGAAGATCTGGTACGGGGTGTTGTTGCCCGGGTAGTGCAGCGCGGCCCCGGTCGGCGAGGCGGCCGTGTCCCACGAGGCGTTGCCGAGCGGCAGGAACGCCTGCGACTCGACCCACCCGTTGTTACCGCCCCACGAGGGCAGTACGGCGAACGAGGCGAGGCGGGCGAACGAGAAGACCCAGTCCGAGGGATAGACGCCCCAGGTCGCGTGCGTGTTCGGATCGTAGAAATTCGACGCGCCGCTGATCACGAACGTGACGTTCTCACCGCTGACGAGGGACTGGCCGAACAGCGAGGAGCACTGGGCGCTGCCCGGCACGCAGGCGGCGCCGATCGGGATGAAGTTCGTGACCGACGACTGGTTGTACATCACCAGGTTCTGGTAGACGTTCTGGGTGGGCTCCTCGCCGATCGTCTCGTAGTCGATCGCCGGGTCGAGGGTCTCGGCGCCCGAGCCACCGGTGTCGGTGTAGGAGATGATCGTCCCGTCGAGCGCGGACGGCGCGACCGAGACGGGCGGGACCTTGGCCGCTCCGCCGCTGCCCACAACGATTGTGAAGATCGTGTTCTGGCTCGCCGGACCGGGAGTTCCCGTCGCGTTCGCGACGAACCCGACCGTGTACGTCCCGGCGATGGTGAACTGGATCGAGGCGGTGGCCGAGCTTGGGCCCGCGGCGCTCGCCGTGAAGGTCGCACCCCCGGCCGGACCGCTCAGGACCTTGAGGGAGGGAGCCGTCTCTGAGTACAGAGGGTTCACGGGCACGGCGGTGTAGCTACCCGCGAAGCTGACGGTGGCGCCCGTGGCGACCACGCCGGTCGGGGAGCTCGAGCTCGTCCCGTTGGAGGTGATCGAAGCGGAGACCGCCGGGATCGCCTCGGCGGCGGACACCGAGTAGCTCGTCTGTACGACGAGGAAGCCGATGTCGTGGAGGTTGTCGTGGGTGGCGCCGTTGACGTTCGCCGTAACGGTCACCAGGTAGGTGCCGGGCGACGCGTACGCGTAGTCGTCGGTGGCGGAGTTGGCGGACCCGGCCACCGTGACCGGCGCCGAGCCGTCACCGAAGTTGAACGTGAAGCTCGAAGCGACCTCCCCCGTCGGGAGGTTCGCGGTGAAGGGTACGGGCGATTGGATGAAACTGGTCTGCACGGGCACGAGGAGCGACACATCGTGCACGTCGGACGAGGCGCGGCACGCGGCGCTCGTCGGCGGGATGCAGTTCGTGGAGGTGCTCGAGCGCGAGGAGGTGCCCGAGCCGCTCACGCTGTTCAGACCCACGGCCGTGAGGCCGCCGGCGAGCACGACGACGACGACCAACAGGAGCGCACCCACGCCGGTCGTCACGCCGCGCCGATTCGAGGTTCCGTGCATTGTTTCCACCTTGGGACCGGATCGACCGATCGCCCGAACCCAGGTCGGTGGTCGTATTAATAGCCAGAAACAATTCTGTGGCAATAATAATATCCATGGATACTATAGGATACGCATGGCAGCGCAGACCACGACCATCCAGGTCGACGTGGAAGTCCGCGACCGGCTTCGGGCGCTCGGACGGATGGGCGAGAGCTACGATGACGTCATCCGACGCCTGCTCGCCTCGGCCCGAACCGGGCCGCCGGCATCGGCGGCCGTCCGAGAGGGCTCCCCGCCGCCGGCGCGCGGCTGGCATCCGTTACAGGGACGCGACTGAACTCCGGGGCGGGGCGCAGTCCCCCGTACGACTCGGCTAGCGAACGCGTCGTCGTGCGGGGCGCGGAGCCGGCGGTCCGCCCAGGCGCTGCTGCAGGGCGCCCAGCGTGCTCGCCCAGTAGGAACGGAAGGGGTCCAGCCACACTTCGACCGCCTCGAGCGGGCCGCCCGTGAGCCTCAGACGGTGGACGCGACCGTCCACTTTGCGGGCCACCAGGCCGGCGTCCTCCAGGATCCGCAGGTGCTTGGAGACGGCCGGCAGGCTCATCCGGTAGGGTCGGGCGAGGTCGGTCACCCGGGCCGGTCCGAGGGCGAGCCGAGCCAACAGGCTGCGTCGGGTCGGATCCGCGAGCGCGCCGAACAGTCGGTCGAGCGCGAGGGCTCGATCGGCCTCCGACCTCGAACGTCCTCGGCCCCGCATCGGTCTCGAACGCTATATTAAACTAAACAGTTAAGTATTGCGACGGCCTCCGGTCGACCGCCGAGCCACGGCGGAACGGGAGAGCCATGTGCAGAAGCGTCCACGATGAGATCGACCTGAAGGCGACCCCCCGGCTGGCCTACCGAACGATGATGGATAGCCGCGCGCATGCGAGGTTCACCGGCGCTCCGGCGCGCATCGACCCCGTCGTAGGAGGGAAATTCTCGGCCGGAGGCTACATCTCGGGCTTCAACCTCGACCTGGTGCCCGGTAAGCGAATCGTCCAGGCCTGGCGCGGCTCGGATTGGCCGAAGGGGGCCTTCTCCTTGGTCAGCTTTGTGTTCCGACCGCGCGGCAAGGGAACGAGGCTGATCTTCGATCAACGCGGTATCCCGGACGGCATCGAGAGCGGCGTCACGCGAGCGGAGTGGACGCGCTACTACTGGGATCCGCTGCGCCGACACTTCGGCGCTCGGTCGTAGGGCGTCGGGGTCCGGGTGCGGCTCACCGACGCGGACGCTGGCCGGAACGGCCGAAGACCTCCCCGGCTCGCGGACGCCGACGCGGGGAGTTCCTGAGGACGTTCGGCCCTCGGGGCCGGTGGGACGGCCTGCTCGCGAAGTCGGGGAGGACTCTCGCGCCCACGCGGGGGCTCAGGGTCGCGCCGCGCCCGGGGGCGGACACTGTCGCGCGATTCGACCGGCCCGGAGCGCGCTGCGGCGGCTCAGCCGCCAGGATCGATGTGAATGGTGTCGTGGCCCTGGTGGTTGGCCATCTCCTCCGTGTCGGAGGCCGGGAATTGGGTCCCACAGGTGTTGCACTGGATCGTGCCCGTGTTCGATCCCTGCATGCGGGGGGAAAGGTCTCCGGGTATAACAAGACCGATGGCCCCTTCGAGCACGACCCCGCTCGCATACCACCGTACGGTCGAGCCCCCGGAATTGGACCCCAGGTCGACCGTAACCGCCGGGGCCCGTCCTGCCCTGACGGCTCGCTCCTACCCAGGGGCCACGCGGACCGGGGCGAGGGCGGCCGGCAGGGACTCACGGGCGCGCCTCACCGTGGGTGCGCTCGACTTATCGGCGCGCCGGGCCGTCGCGAGCCGTAGGGAATGCGATGTCGGGGGAAACGGCCGCCGTTTCGATCGACCCGTCGCTGATGGGACCCGAGGAATCGGATCCGGAAGGCAGGGCCTATCGCGGCGTCGCGATGGAAGGCTCGATCGCCCGCTGGTACGCCCGCACCCGCGGCACGCCCAGCCAGATCGCCGCATGGAGGCAGCAGGCGAAAGAGCTCGTGGCCGACCTACCGGCCGGAACCGACCTCCTCGAGGTCGCTCCGGGCCCGGGCTACTTCGCGGTCGAGCTCGCCCGCACCGGTCGGGCACGCGTCACCGCGCTCGAGATCAGTCGGACCTTTGTCCAGATCGCGAACGCCCACGCGCGCGAGGCGGGTGTGCCGGTCGCGGTCCGCCAGGGCGACGCCTCCCGGATGCCGTTCGGGGCCGCCTCGTTCGACCGGATCGTCTGCCAGGCCGCCTTCAAGAACTTCGGTCGGCCCCAAGCCGCGATCAACGAGATGCACCGCGTGCTGCGCCCCGGGGGCGTCGCGATCGTCGAGGATATGCGCCGCGACGCCCCGGACGCCGGGATCCACGCCGAGGTCCGGGGGATGGGCCTCGGGCCGGTTCGCGCCTACTTCACCCGCCGGGCCCTCTTCTCGCTGCGGCGGCGCGCCTACACGTCCGAGGAGTTCGTCCGGTTGGCCGAGCGCAGTCCCTTCGGTAGCTGTGCCGTTCGCGTCGAGGGCATCGGCCTCGAGGTCCGGTTCGCTAAGCGCCCGGATCCGTAGGACCGCGCCTCCGGACCGGCCCTATGGCTACAAGAGGCGGGTCGGCGCCTCCTAGTCGCCCGTGGACGCGCGGACCTGTCCGTACTGCGGGCGGCCGAACCCGCCGACCAGCCGGTTCTGCGGCGCCTGCGGCCGGCCGGTCGCCGCCGAGCCGACCGCGCGCGAAGCCGATCCCTGGTTCCTGGGCCGGTACAGTGGGCTGCGCTTCCAGGTAGATCCCGGGGATCCGCCGCCCTATCGCGACGCGCGATGGGTCCTTGTCGTCCTCGGTGTCGGTCTCGCGACGCTGGGAGCGTTCCTGCTCGCGCTCGACTCGTTGTTGACCGGTGCGCTGTCGCTGTCGGGTGGCTCGTGCTCCGGCTGCAGCGCCGCGCCCGTCGCGTTCCTGTTCCTATTCCCCGGTCTGGGACTGCTGCTCGCGGGTGCCGTCGTCGCGGGCGCCGCCCTGGTCCACGCGCTTCGGACCCGGCCGACCAACTCGAGCTAGGCGAAGGGCCGCGAGCTCTGCGCCACGCGCGCCGCTGGCTCCGGGTCATCACCGCCGTGTCTGTCACGTCGATCCGGGCGAGGTGGAGCGGGTCGGCCAGGTCCGCTCGATCAGGGTGTCCGCCACGGTGACCATCGCGAGCACCACAAGGGAACTCAGGACGAAGACCGGGGAGTCGTGGACGATGTAGGAGAAGATCGTGAGCGCCAGCGCCGGAGGATGGGAGAAGCGCGTGAAGGCGATGAACAGGGAGACCAGGACGACGTTGAGGACGAGCGCGAGGAGGGAGATGCCGAGGAAGAACTCGAACAGCTCCGAGCTCCCGATGACGACCAGGTACGACGCGAGGATGCTGCTCGGTGCCGCGTAGCGGCTTTTTCGATCGAAGACCACGAGGTAGGCCGTCACGGCGTACGGCGGCGCGATCAACAGGGTCCCGCTCCCCCAGATCACGGCGACGATCGCCAGGAAGAGAACGAGGAACAGGGCGTAGCAAGCCGCGGTGCTCAGGGCCACCGGGTCTCGGCCCGCGCGCTGTGGGCCCGTGCCCAGGGCGGCGGGCCGGTCCGGGGCGGGCGCCGGCATCTGCGCGAGCGAGCTCCCGCCGGTCACGGGAAGGTGAGCGCACCCGGACTCTTATGGGACGGCCCGTCCGCCGATCGACGCTCGCACCGTCGTCACGGCGGAGCGCGATCGTTACTGGGACCGGGCGCGGGCGCCGCCCGCGTCCTCGGGAAGGTGCGCCGCGCGGAGGGCCGCGCGGAATCGCGGCTCCTCGCGTAGCGAGTCGTACGCGGGGAGGCCGGCGCGCAGCCACAGACCGCTCGTCCCCTCGCGAGCCGAGCGTTCGAGGATGTCGAGTGCCGCCTCCTTCTCGCCCAGCAGCGCGTGCAGTGCGGCCGAGAAGTCGGATCCGAGGAGCTCCTCGGGTCGAGCTTCGGTCAGTTCCTTGAGCAGCTGACGGGCCTCCTCGGGCTCGCCGAGGGGGACCAGGATCATCGCGCGAGCGAGGCGCTGGACCACGCTCCGGGGGGGCCCCGCTGCCACGAGTTCCCGCCGGGCGGCTTCTGGGTCGTTGAGGACGCTGTAGGCGACGCCGAAGCTGAGGTGGGTCCAACTCGGATCGGGGTCGGGGGTCAGCCACTTGGCCAAGCGATCGCGGGCCCCCTCGAGATCGCCGCGCAGGAGCGCGAGGTCCACGAGGAGGCGTCGTGGGGCCTGCCAGCTCGGATTGATCTCGATCGCCGCGTGGAGCTCGACCTCGGCCTCCGAGTCGCGGCCGAGCACGCGGAGCAGGGTCGAGTAGCTCAGCCGGGCGAGGGCGTTGCTGGGGTTGAGCGCGAGGGCTCGACGGAACTCCTCCTCCGCGCGTGGCCACTCGTGGTCCTGCTGCATGACGAGCTCGGCCAGCGCGGCATGCGCCTCCGAGAGGTTCGGGTCGAGCTCGAGGGCTCGCGTCACGAAGGGGCGCGCCCTGCGGAACCCCTCGCGATGCGGAAGGTAGTCGCCCGCGCCCTGTACGTAGAGGTAGCCGAGGTAGGCCTGGGCGAGCGCGAACGCGGGGTCTCGTGCGATCGCCTCCTCGAGCCACGCGATCGCTTGGCGGAACCCCTCCGGAGCGTACCCCGCCGGTTGCTGGATCGCCCGCAGGTACAGCTCGTAGGCCTGCAGATCCTTCGTCGGTGCCCGCCGGATGAACTCACGCGCCGGCTCCGACAGCTCGACGCGGATCGCCTTCGCCGTACTCTCGGCCACCTCCGTCTGGATGGCGAAGATGTCGGCGAGCTGCCGATCGTAGCTCTCGGACCAGACGTGCTCCTGGGTCCCGACGTCGATCAGTTGGAGCGAGATCCGCAGGCGGTCGTTCGCCTTGCGAACGCTCCCTTCGAGGATCGAGGTGACGCCCAGCTCCGAGCCGATCTGGACGACCGACTTCGAGGTCGACTTGTAGGGCGTGACCGACGTGCGCGCGATGACCCGCAGCCCCCGGATCTTGGAGAGGACCGAGATCAGCTCTTCCGTGAGGCCATCGGCGAAGTACTCGTCCTTCGGATCCGGGCTGATGTTCGCGAGCGGCAACACCGCGAGGCGCGGAGGCGAGGGGGCGGCGGCCGCCGGCGCGTGCTCGTCCCCGGGAGGGACCACTCGGAACAGCTCGACCGGCTCGACCACGCCCTTGAGAGCGCGGACGCCGAGCGGCTCGATCCGGAAGCGGACCTTGTTCTTGACCTGACGGAACACGGACTCCGAGATGCACACGCCGCCGGGCTCGGCCGCGGACTCGACGCGCGCAGCGACGTTCACGGCGTCGCCGAAGATGTCGCCGCCGCGGCGCTGCACGTCCCCGAGGTGAACCCCGACGCGAACCGGGGGGAAGGCGCGCCCACCGCGCCCGGCGCGCTCCCGCAGTCGCAACTGGAAGGCGACCGCGCACTCCACCGCATCGAGCGCGCTCGGGAACTCCAGGAGGAGGCCGTCGCCCGTCGACTTCACGATCCGACCGTGGTGCTCGGCGACGAGCGGGCGGGCGAGCTTCTCTTGTTGCTGGATCAGCTCGAGCGCCCCCCGCTCGTCGGCCTGAGCCAGCTCGGTCGAGCCCACCAGGTCGGTGAAGACGATGGCCGCCAGGCGACGGGTGCCGGGCACGCGCCGCCAACGGGCATGGGAGGTTAAGGATTGCAACGGCCCCCACGCGACCCGGGCCGTGGCCGCTACCGGCGAGAGGCGGTCTTGCGCGCGGACGCTCGAAGCTGGCGGTGGCGGAAGCAATCGACCGTGTGGTCGTTGACCATCCCGACGGCCTGCATGTGGGCGTAGACGATCGTCGAGCCCACGAAGCTGAAACCCCGCGCCCGCAGGTCGGCGCTGAACCGGTCGGATTCCGCCGAGGTCGCGGGCACCTGGCGGTAGTTCGCCCATCGATTGTGGCGGGGGCGTCCGCCCACGAACCTCCAGCAGTAGTCGTCGAAGGTGCCGAACTCTCGCTGGACCGCGAGGAAGGCCCGGGCGTTCGATACCGCCGACTCGATCTTCCTTTTGTTCCGGATGATGCCGGGGTCCCGCGCGAGGGCGCGCCGCCGCGCCGGCGAGTAGCGGGCGATCTTCGCCGGATCGAAACCGTCGAACGCCCGGTCGTACCCGGGACGGCGGTGCAGGATCGTCGACCAGCTCAGTCCGGCCTGGGCCCCTTCGAGCAGGAGGAACTCGAAGTGCCGCCGGTCATCGTGGACGGGCGTTCCCCATTCGGTGTCGTGGTAGCGGCGCATGACCGGATCGGCGAGCGAAGCCCACGCGCAGCGAGGCCGGCCGTCCTTGGGCACGCGTCGAGGCAGGCCGGGCGTGCGATAACGCCGCCGTCCCCGGCCCCGATGCGAGGACGAGGGCCCCCGCGCTTCAGGAGGCGAGCGGCTGATCCTCGGGCTTCCCGCGCGCCCGGAAGGCACTGCGGACGCCAAGGCCCCGCCCGATCAACAGGCCGATGCTCGAGCCGTAGAGCAGATCGAAGGCGATCAGCACCGAGAGCTGGGTCACCGACACCGAGGTCGGGACCGCGAAGCTCGCCAGGGAGGCGAGCCCGAACATCGCGATCTCGGCGGCGACGCGCGCAACGAACAGGACGAGCGAGAGCAAGGGCAGCAGGAGGGGCAGCCGATAGTAGATCCGACCGTCGCCGCGGGACTCGAAGGTCACTCGGCGACGAACGTGGGGCGCCGCGAACAGGGCGGCGCCGACGACCACGCCGGCGTAGGGCGCGATCAGGGCGAAGGCGACGTCCCCCCACACGGTCCAGGCGACGTACAGGGTCGACGCGGCGAGATACCCGAAGAGGACCATCGAGAAGCCACCGTAGCCGAAGACTCGGCCGGTGCTGTAGGGGGCGCCCTGGCTGAGCAGGTAGGTGCGGCGCGCCATGATGAGCACGATCAAGGCGAGGAACACGATCGCGGAGGTGTCCGCGGTGGAGAGGCCGCTCATCTGACCTCCCGCCGCGCCGGATCGACCGGGAGGGTTCGGATCATGCGAGGTCCGTGCATCACTGGGTTCCTCTCGCGCGGGCCGTCGGGCCGGCATCGCGACGGCGCCGCGCGAGGGGGGGACGAATCCGCATAAGCTTGGCGAGGTGTGCCCCTCCGGCCTCCTCGACCCGCCCACGGCCCGGATTGACTCGGTTTTATCGGCGAGGCGGCTGGCCCTCTCATGGTCCCGACCCTGCGATCGGGGCAGCCCGAAGAGGCGGGGATGTCCTCCGCCCGTCTGCGGCGGCTCGCCGCCGTCGTTCGGCGCTGGGTCGACGGAGCGCAGGGGCGTCCGCTGGTCGTGCTCGTCGCCCGCCGAGGGATCATCGTGTGGCACGAGGCGTTCGGGAGGATGCCGGTGGCGGCCGGAGGGGACCCGACGCCCCTCGACGCCGTCTTCGAGCTGATGTCGGTGACCAAGCCCCTCACGGCCACGGCGCTGATGACGCTCGTGGACGACGGGCGCGTCGGGCTGAACCGACCCGTGGACTCCTACATTCCCGAGTTCGCGGGCGAGGGAAAGCATGGCGTCCGGGTGCGGGATCTGCTCACCCACACCTCGGGCCTGCGGGACCCGACGGTGCAGACGTTCGCGCGCGAGCATTCCCGCGAAATTCAGCAGCCGCCCGTGCCGGACAATGCGCACCCGGTCTGGTGGGCCGCCCTGAACAGCGGTCTCGCGGCACCGCTGGCGACGCCGCCGGGGGTCGAGATGGCCTACTGCGGGTTCAACTTCACCCTCGCGGCGGAGATCGTGCGCCGCGTCTCGGGAATGCCACTCGACCGGTTCGCGACCGAGCGGATCTTCCGCCCCCTCGGCATGCGCGACTCTTCGTACTGTCTGGTCGACATCCCGCCGACGCGACGGGTGGGGTTCCAGCTGCCCGCAGATTACGTGCCCGACGCGTCCGACGTCGCCCGGGAGACCGAGCGCTACTGGGCCGGGAGCTGGGGGGCGCTCTCGAGTGCGCGGGACCTGGCGATCTTCGCCCAGATGTTCCTCGACGGAGGGGAGTACCGCGACGAGCGGGTCCTCTCCTCGGCGGCGGTCCGCGCGATGGTGCGAAACCAGACCCGTGGGATCCCCGCGGTGTTCTTCGACCAGCACTTCCCGGAATCGTCTTGGGGCCTCGGATGGGGTATCGAGGCCGCCGGTCCCGGATGGAACGGCGCGCTGTGCTCGCCGACAACGTTCGGCCACATCGGCAATGGTGGAACGCACCTCTGGGCGGATCCCGCGCGGGAGCTCGTCGTGGCCTTCCTCTCCTCAACCCCGATCTTCGCGACCGACGCCGACATCACGACGGCGAACTGGGCGCGCGACTGGCGCAACGACCTGTTCGCGGACGCGGTCGAGGCTTCGATCGAGGAAGACTGAACGCGCCGGCGACCGCCCGGCGCCGGTCGCGGACCCCTCCGCAGCCACGCGCCCGCCAGGGCGTGGGTAAGTACATACCTCCCGAGCGCGTCGCTCGCGCGGCCCTTGACGAGCGGTGACGAACGGTCGAAGAGCGACCCGGGGCCCGGCATCCGAACTTTCCTATTCGCGGACATCCGCGGCTACACCCGCTTCATCGTCGAGCAGGGCGATGCCGCCGGGGTTCGCATGGTCGACCGGTTCGGGGCGGCGGCCCGCGAGGCCGTCGGGCCGCACCGCGGCGAGATCATCGGGCTGGCCGGCGACGAAGCCGTGGCCGTCTTCGCCTCCGCCCGCGACGCGCTCCGGTCGGCGCTCGACTTCCAGCGCCGGGTCGCGGACGCGACGGCACGCGATCCGGACGTCCCGCTCCTCGTGGGAATCGGTCTCGACACCGGCGAGGCCGTGCCGGCCGGTGGAAACTACGTCGGCGCCGCGCTGAACCTCGCCGCCCGCCTGTGCAAGCTGGCCGGACCGAGCGAGGTGCTCGCCAGCGAAGCGGTCGTCCACGTCGCGTCGAAGATCGACGGGATCGGTTACGTCGAGCGAGGGCTGGCGCAGCTCAAGGGCTTCCGGGACCCGGTTCGGGTCTTCAAGGTCCTGGACGAGGTCCGCCCCCTCGGCCCGGCCGCCGAGACGGGTCGCCTCGAGGCGGGCCATGTTCCGCCCGAGCCACCGCCGCCGATCGGGGGCTTCCTGGGGGCGCTGCCGGCCACGGAACTGGTGGCCCGGGAGCCGGAGCTGGGCCGGGCGCTCGTCGCGGCGGACTCCGCGATCGGCGGCGCCGGGCGCTTCGTGCTCCTCGCGGGCGAGCCCGGCGTCGGCAAGACCCGCCTTGCCCAGGAGATCATGCTCACGATCCGCAACCGGCGATTCCTGGTCGCCACCGGACGTTGCTACCAGACCCACCAACCCGTGCCGTTCTACCCGTTCCTTGACGCGCTCACGAGCGCCTATCGCCTCGCCCCGCCCTCCGTCCGTGCCCTCGTCCTGGAGCGCTGGCGCCACCTCAGCCGTCTCCTGCCCGAGCTCAAGGCCGAGGTCGCTCCTCCTCTGTCCAGCACCCCGGAGGAGCAGCAGTTGTTGTTCCGCGAGGTGACGGCATTCCTCGAGGCGGTCGCGGCGGAGACACCGGTCGCGATCCTGATCGACGACCTCCACTGGGCGGACTCCGCCACGCTCGAATTGCTCCAGCACATCGCGCGCCACACGCGCGCGAGCCGGATCCTGCTCGTCGCCACCTTCCGCGACGTCGAGGTGGGTCGCCATCACCCGCTCGATGCCGCGCTGCGTGACCTCACGCGCGAGGACCTGGTCGAGCGCATCACGGTGCGGCGCCTCGAACCGACCGGCACGGCGCGCCTGGTCGCGCTGACCCTGGGCGAATCGGACGCCTCGCCGGAGCTCGTGGAACTCCTGCACCAGCATGCCGACGGGAACCCGTTCTTCACGCAGCAGCTGCTGCGATTCCTGGTGGAACGCGGCGACCTGTACCGCCGGGACGGCGTGTGGGTGGAACGCCCGCTCCGCCGGCTCGAGGTCCCCGATAGCGTTCGCTCGGTCATCGGTCAGCGCATGGAGCGGCTCAGCGAACCCGCGCCGCAGATCCTTCGGGAGGCGGCGGTGCTCGGGCAGACGTTCTCCTTCTCGGCCCTGGTCGGGCTGAGCGGACGCCCGGAGGCGGAGGTCGAGCGCAGCCTGGAAGAGGCCCAGGCGACCGGCCTGCTCGAGGAACGGCGACCGGATTTGTATGCGTTCGACCACGCCCTGACGCAGCAGGCCCTGTACGGGGAGCTCTCGCCGCGTCGACGTCGCGCCCTCCATCTGGCCGCCGCGGAAGCGCTCGAGCGCCTGCCGGCGGCCGAGCGGGCCCCCCGCAGCGCGGAGCTCGCGGGGCACTTCCTCGAGGCCGCGCAGGAGGAGCGGGCCATCCCCTTCGCGCTCGCGGCCGGAGACCTCGCCCGCTCGGTCTTTGCGAGCGGGCCGGCGGAGCGCCAGTACACGATCGCCCTCGAGATCGCGGAGCGGACCCATCGAGCCGACGGGGAGGCCGACGCGCTCGGACGCCGCGCGCGGCTGTACCTCGACACGTTCCGCGGCCCCCCCGGGCTCGCCGACAGCACGCGCCTGCTCGAGCTCGCGCGCCAGCGCGGGGACCGGGCCCTCGAGCTGCGGGCGCTGTTGCTGGTGTCCGAGGCGTCGTACATCGTCGCGCTCGACGCCACGACCCCCGAGCTCCTAGCCGCCTGGAGGCTCAACAGCGAGCGCGCGCAGACGCTCGCGGACGAGCTCGGCAACGAGCCCGCCAAGGTCGAAGCGCTGCTGAAGTCGCGGTGGATGGCCGACTTCTTCCCCGAGTACCGCCCCAAGGTTCAGGAAAACCTGCGCACCGCGCTGGAGGTCAGCCGGCGCCTCGGCGATCCGGATCTGACGCTGGCGAGCGAGCTCGCGCTCTGGGGACAAGGCGATCGGCTCGAGGCCGAGGCCCGGGCGACGCGCTTGGTCCGACAGCTGCGCGACCGCCGGGACTTCGGACGGCTGAACCTGCTCTACTTCTCGATGATGTGGGCCTACCTGGAATGGGCCGAGTTCGCCAAGGCGATCGAGGCGTGCGACGCGGGCATCCGCCTCGCGGAGGAGATCGGCGTTCCGCCCGTGCAGTACCCGACGCTCCGGGCCTTCGCGCTGATCGAGCTCGGTCGCTTCGCCGAAGCCCGCGAGTCCCTGCGCCAGGAGGTGGCGGACGCCGAACATCCCTTCGGACAGGCGATGCAGCTGCTCGGGCTCGGCATGTACTTCTTCGAGCTCCGGGACTTCGGGCGCGCCGAGCAAACGTTCCGGGATCAGCTCGAGCGTGCGAAGCGGCTGCGCCGGGCCTGGATGGCGCGCTGGTCACTGGAGTACATCGCCCGCGCGCGTCTTCGCGAGGGCCGTCTCGATCCGTCGGACTGGGAGGCGCTCGAGCAGGAGATGGCCCCGCTGGCCAACTTCGCGTCGGATGCGGTCCGCGCCGAGGTCGCGCTCGCCCGGGGCGACACCGAAACGGCGTTGGGGGTTGCCCGCCAGGTGGCATCGAGGGCCGAGGCGGAGGAGGAGATCCGGGACCTGATGTCCGCGCGCGAGGTTGAGATCCGCGCGCTGCTCGGCCTCGGGCGCGCGCACGACGCGGCGGCGCTCGCCGAGCGGCTCGCCCGAGACCTCTCCGCTCGACAGGCCCGGTCGCGGGCGTGGCGCGCCTTCGCGCTGCGCGCTACGGCGCTCGCTGCGGCGCACGATGCGCCCGCGGCCCAGGAGGCGCGTCTCGCCGCCGGCTCGATCGTTCGGGAGCTCGCCGAGTCGATCCCAGAGGCCGAATCGAGGCGAGCGTTCTTGACGAGCCCCGAGGTTCGAGACCTGCTCTAGCCGCTGCCTCATCGGCCGCGACGGTGGGCCGGCCGGCATTCGGCCCGACGTTCCGAGCCAAGGCGGGACCCTCCGGGTCGCGCTCGAGCCTCGGTCACGGCGCCCCGAGGGCCGGAGCGGACGAACCGTTCCGGGACCTCCGGCGCCGGGTTAAGGCCAAGGGCCTGGTACCGCACCCGGCAGGCGGACGGAGATGCGCTACGCCGAATTTCGCGACGCCGTCCGCTCCTACCTTCGACAGCGGCCGAGCGGTTCCTTGTGGAGGTCGATGCGTTCCGACCTAGGTCTTCCGTACCGCGCGCCCTGCCCGAGCTGGACCCGCCGTCTCGAGGCGGAGATCGGTCTCGTTCGGACCCCGGGCTCGGGAGGGAAGATCTGGCGGCTCGCCGGGCGCAACGGCGGGGCGCGGCGGCGATGAGCGGAGCCTGCCGCTCCGCCCGCGTCGCGTGGCCGTGCGGCGGGCCGCCATTCCGGCGGATGTCCGACGAGGGAACGTGAGCCCAGCCCCGATCGCCGTGACCTCGCGCGAGGCCCGGCGGCTTGCCCTCTCGAAGCAGCACCTCGCCGGTCCCCTGCCCCGCCGGCCGGACAGGGGGGCCATCCGTGCGGTGGTGCGCGATCTTGCCTACATCCAGTGGGATCCGGTCAACGTCGTCGCCCCGGCGCACGAGATCACGCTGTGGAACCGCATCGGCGAATTCCGGGCCTCGGACCTCGAGCACCTGCTGTGGCGGGACAAGCACCTCTTCCAAGGGTGGGGCCACTCGGCCTCGATCCTGCCGATCGAGGACTATCCCATCCACCGCTCGATCATGCGGCGCTACCCCGAGTCGCTCTCCAAGTCCTGGGGCAACTGGAGGGCGGAAGCCCGCCGGTGGATCCCCCGGCACCGCGCTCTTCGCCGGGCGGTGCTGCGCGAGCTCGCCAAGGGCCCCCGGACGACCGCCCGGTTTCCAGACCATGCGGCCACGCGGCGCTCCGGTCGGGGCTGGAGTTCCGAGAGCGACGTTTCGATCATGCTGTTCCACCTGTGGCTGGGCGGCGAAGTGATGATCGTCGGCCACGAGGGCCGAGAGAACCTGTGGGGCTTGACGCGGACTCAACTTCCGGCGTCTGCGGATCGCCGGGAGCTGACCCCGAAGGAAGCCGAGTACCGCGCCGTGCAGCGGGCGGTCCGCTCGCTGCCCTGGATGACCCGATCGGACATCAACTTCTACTTTCCCCGGGGCCGCTACGTCGACCTCCGCTCCACGATCCAGCGGCTGCTCGACGACGGCGTGCTGGTGCGCGGGATCGTCACGGATCTCGAGGGTCGGGAGCCGCGATACCTCCACGCCGAGGATCTCGCCGTCCTCGAGACGATCGCCGACGACGGGTTCATGCCGCGAACATCGTTGCTCTCGCCGTTCGACAACCTGACGACCTGCCGGACGTGGTGCCACCGGCTGTTCGGCTTCGACTACGTGCACGAGAACTTCCTTCCGCCCGAGAAGCGAAAGTTCGGGGCGTACGTACTGCCGATCCTGCACGGCGACCGCTTCATCGGTCGGCTCGACCCCAAGATGGACCGGGAGCACCGGCGCCTGATCATCCGCTCCGTCCATGCCGAGCCGGGGGCGGCGGACGATCCCGACGCGGGCGGACCGGCGGCGGAGGCCATTCGACGGTTGGCGCACTTTCTCGGTGCCGCCGACACCGAGATCGGCTCCCGCGTGCCCGGCGCGTGGCGTCGCGCATTGCGTTGACCCAACAACGTCGGCCGCCGGCAGCACCGTTCCTGCCGGCGCGCTGGCCCACGCGTAGTGCCGCCCGCATCGCGCGTTCCCGCGATGCCCCGCGGCTGAGCCTCGCTGCGCGCACGCGAGCGGAGCGGACGCCCACGGGCGGTGTGCATAATGCGCGCCGGGGGCCTCGCCCCGATGTGACGGGACGCTCGCGCGCACGTTCCGACTTTGGTCCGGCGAGAGCCTCGTCCTCCGACGCGAAGGTGATCCGCTGGCTTCTCGAGGACGATCAGCCGGCGGTGCAGTACCGAGCGCTCGTCGATCTGCAAGGTCGGCGGGAGGAGGATCCTCTCGTCCGCAGAGCCCGGCGGAGGATCCCCCGCGTTGGCTGGGCCCACGATCAGCTTCGCCAGCAGGGCCCCGACGGATTCTGGGAGGCCCGGGCGCCGCGGAACCTGCGGCGATGGATCGACTTCCTCTACTATCCCAAGTACCTCTCCACGAACTGGAGGGCGCTGGTGCTCTCCGATTGGGGCCTGGATGCGCGCCACCCTCAGATTCGCCGTCTCGTGAACACCATCTTCGAGTACAAGCTCCGACTCGGTTCTCCGTACAACTTCTTCCACGAGGAGGCGTGCGTTTCGGCCAACACGGCGCGGATGCTGACCCGGTTCGGCTACGCCGACGACGGCCGCGTCCGCAAGCTCTACGACTGGCTGATCGAGGATCAGCGGGCCGACGGCGGATGGAACTGCTCCCAGGGCACGCCGGGCACGCTCGATGTATGGGAGCCGCTCGCGGCGTTCGCAGCGCTGCCCAAGGCAAAGCGTTCCCCGAGAGTGACGGCCGCCGTCTCGAGGGGCGCGGAGTTCTACCTCGCGCGGCGCCTGTTCCGAGAAGGCGCCCCGTACGCCCCCTGGTTCCGGCTCCACTATCCGAACCACTACTACTACGACATCCTGGTCGGGCTCGACCTGCTCACGCGGCTCGGCTACGGCGGCGACCCGCGGCTACGGCCCGCGCTCCGGCGGCTCGAGGACAAGCGGCGGCCCGACGGCACCTGGTGCATCGACCGGGCGCATCCGGACGTCTCGGGCCCCAAGGCGGCGCAGTACCGCAAGGGCGTGACGCCCCTCGTGATCGAGAGGCCCGGGGCGCCGAGCAAGTGGATCACCCTGAAGGCGATGTCGGTCCTGCGGCGGGTCGCGGAGGGGTAATATCGCGGCCCGCCCGGTGCCGGCGGGACGATCGGACCGGAGCGCACCATGGACGGCAGGATATCTCAGGTGACCCTCGTCGTGACCGACGCCGCGCGGTCCCTTGCCTTCTACGTCGACCAGGTGGGCTTCGAGAAGAAGACCGACGTCGCGACGCCGGCCGGCTACCGCTGGGTGACGGTGGGGCCCCGCGGACAGGACCTCGAGCTCGCGCTCTGGCAGGAGGGCTCGGCCACGGATCCTGAGCAGCGGGCCTGGTCGAAGAACTGGGGGCCGGCGAAGGCGCCGCCCATCGTGCTACGAGTCTCCGACTGCCGGAAGGTCTACGAGGAGCTCCGCGGGCGCGGGGTCGAGTTCGTGCAGGTCCCGAAGGAGTACCCGTGGGGGATCGCGGCGACGTTCCGCGATCCGGACGGCAATCTCTTCTCGCTTAGTCAGCCGCCGGCCGGCTGGCCGCCGGCGTGAAGGACTCGCGGCCCGAACCCGACTCGGCACTCGAGCCGTACGGAGCCGCTCCCGATGAGGACGGAACGCCCGCTCGGACCGGGCGGAGCGTCCGCCGCCTGAAGGACCGGCGGTCGGACGATACGCTGTTTATCTGCCCCCACGGATTGGTCCGGACTCCGTGGTGAGCACGATCGACCTGATGCAGTTCGTCCACGAGCTTCGCGAGGATTTCTTCGAGTGCGCCGCGAAGCTCGGCTGGGAGGAGTTCTGCAAGGACCGAGGCGTCAGCATGCTCTCGTTCCGGGACATCTTCCTGCACCTCGCCTACGTCGAGGAGCAGCACGTGACGGAGTTCTGCGAGAATCGGCCGACTCCCTGGATGCGGGAAGTCATGAAGATCCCCCGGGACCGCTTTCGGAGCATTCCGGAGGTACGACGGCGGCTCCAGCAGGTCCGGGCCATGGGCGACTCGCGGTTCAAGGACTGGAACACCCCCGCCGAGCTGTCGAAGCCGGCCGTGTGGGTCGCCGCCCGGAAGTACCCGATCCGGCTCAGCCGGGATTCCGCGCTGGCGCAGTGCCTGACCGAGCATCTGCTGCACTTGGGCGAGGTGGAAGCGATGCTCTGGCAGCGGGACATCGAGCCTCCCACCACGTTCTGGATCGACCGGAAGGTGCTCCGCGGGAAGTGGCCGCCTCCGAGGAGCGCGCTGGTGGGCGGTCGAACTCTCACGGCCCAGACTCCCCGGCACGCCCGCACGCACTCGGGCCCTCGCTGACCGGGCGCCGGCGCGGTCTCCTCCGCGGCACGGCCATCGACCGCACGCGAATCGTCTCGGTCCCGGCGAGCCGAGGCGCCGGATTTCGGCGACCGGGGGCCTCTTCCACCGTCCACGGCGTCGAACTCCCGTTACGGCGGCCGAACGGCGCTCGGCGGCCACGTTCCAGCCCTGAACGCCGACGGATTCCATCCCGCCATCTTCGATCGGTTCGGGCCGCCAGAGCGTGCCGAGCCTGGCGGTCCCGAGCGCGCTCGCGGCGGAGACATTCCGGCGCCCGAGGCCCTCGCGATGGAGTTCGGAACACGATCCGGACCACGGCGGGACGCCCGTCGAAGAGCGCCCCGGGGCGCGTCGGCTACGACCGGGCGACGCGGCCTCGGATGGGCCCACGACCGCCGCGCGGCTCCGGTACGTCGCCGGGGAAGGCGCCGCGGTCCCGGCGTGCCGGCGATCTCATCGTGAGGACCGGCGAAACGAAGATGAGGTAGGAGCCCGTGGGAACCCTCCGATGGCGGTACTCACCGAGCCCATGATGGCGCTGGTCCGCCGAGAACGGCTCGGCTACGTCGCGTCGATCTCCCCCGACGGCTACCCCATGGTTTCGCCGAAGGGCTCGCTGACGGTCTGGGACGATAGCCACCTGGTCTTCGCCGATATCGAGTCTCCGAACACCGTCCGGAATCTGTCGAAGAACCCGCGAACCGAGGTGAACGTCGTGGACCCGTTCGTCCGCAAAGGCTACCGGTTCTCGGGAACGGCGACGGTGCTGCACGCAGGGGATCTCTACTTCAAGGTCCTCGAGCGCTACAAGGCCGAGGGCGCCGACGTCCGCCGGGTCCGCTCCGTGGTCGTGATCGAGGTCGCGCGGGCGAGCCCGCTGGTCTCGCCGGCCTATACCGAGGGATTCGGCGAGGACGAGATTCGCCGGCTGTGGGAAGAGTATCGTGCCAAGTCCGACAAGAAGACCGTCCTCGACCTGACGCCCCCGACAGACTTCTAGCCGAGGTCGACGTGTCGAGCCTGCTCGGCACCGGAGCGCCGGTCTTCTCGGACGCGGTCCTTCTGTTCGAGGTCGCCGCGGGGGTCGCGCTGATCGTCGGGCTGTTCCTTGTCCGGGCCGGCCACGTGCGCTTGCACGCGTACCTCCAGAGCTCGGTGGTCCTCGTCAATCTGCCGGTCGTCCTGATCTGGATGGTACCGTCGTACCTCGACTACGTCCTCCCCGGGGTACCCTCGAAGCTCGGCCAGGCGTTCTATCTGCTCCCCACGATCATGCTCGCGATCGGCGCCGCCGCCGAAGCGCTGGGGATCTACGTGCTGCTCGTCGCAGGCACCAATCTCGTCCCCGAGCGGTTCCGGTTCCGTCGGTACAAGCTGTGGATGAGGACCGTGATCGGACTCTGGTGGCTGGTCCTCGCGATGGGACTGCTCACTTACTACATCTGGTACGTGTCGCCCACCGGCTCGTTGTAGGACAGCGCCCGGCCGGCCGAGCGGGTTACCCTCCGAGGGACGATCCGGTCCGTGGCCTCGTTCACTCGCGCCCCGCGCGTGGTGGGGGGACCATCCCGGGGGTGCCGGTTTCGGCGATCCACCTTGCTGCGCGGAAGGCCACGAGGATCTCTCGCCGGGACATCGTGGTCCCGAGCGCCGGCGCCGATGGTGAAGCCGGGTTGCGCCCGCGGGAGGCGAGCTCGTAGGTCGCCGCGCGTTACCCCGCCGGTGCGCCGCACCCGGAGCACAACCTAGCCCCGGGGGGAATCGGATACTGGTACTTCGGACACGTGACGGCCGACGCCCGCGCCGACGAGGGACTGCGTGAGCCGGTGGCTCGTTCGAACGGATTACCGACGCCGGCGGCCCCCATGTTGGCTTCCACGTAGGCCCGCTGGGCGGGGGTGAGCTGGGCCATGCGTGCGTTGTACTGACGTTGCGCCTCGGCGATGATGTCGGCCGGAGACCCCGCGGCCCCGGGCGGCATCGGACGTGCGAGCCCGCAGCGGCCGCAGGTGGTTGCGTTCGGCGCGAGCGGGTTCCCGCAGCGGGGACAGTTCATCGGCCCTAGCCCTCCTGGTGGGGACCGGGATGGCCAACACCGCCTTAACCCCCGTGACCTGCGCGGCCGCGTGGTGGACCGCAGGGCGACCCACCACCATCGGTTCCAATAGACCGGGCCCGTGGTCGCACCCGCGGGCACCACTCGGCCCGGTCGAACCCCCGCACTGAAGCGGTGCGCGACGAGCGGGGGCGAGACATTCCCTCTCGTGAGGGCTGGCGAAGGCGTCTCCGACGGGCTCGGCGGAGTCAGCGCACCGCTGCCCTGCCCCACCGGTCGAGGAGGCAGCGGCCGCTGCCTCCGGTCGACCGCGCTGCCCACGCGCGTCGGGCGAGAATAGATTGAATAGTTGGCTCGCGGTCCCCGAGCGGCCTGCCGATGCAGCGTAGGGAGAGCCTCACCGGCGCCGCGATCGCGGTCGCCGTAGCGCTCGCGATGCTGCTGTCAGCGTCCGCGGGTCCTCTCATGGGTTCGGCCGCGGCGCCGGGCCCCTCGACGGTCTCCTCGGAGCGTGCGGACACATCCCCGCGGGCCACCCCCTCCCCTCGGGTCGGTACCGCTGCGCCGAACGCGGCGGCCGCGGGCGCCGACGGGCGGGGCGCGGTACCCTCGATCCCTCCGCTCGCCGCGCTGCATCTCGCGCCCGCGCCCGCCCAGGGTGCCGGAAGCGAGGTCCGAGCCGTCACGTATCTCGCGGCGGCCTCGCTGGCAACCTCCGCCGCGAACAGCTACGACCCTGAGGACTGGTTGGTCTCCCTCGGCGTCGCGATCGACGAGCCGCTGAACTTGGTGGGCACGATCACCAACACGACGTTCGGGCTCTGTCCCGACCATCTGATCGTGCCCGTGCCCTCCGCCCTCACCATCTGGGGAACACCGGCATCCGCCGCACTGGGTACGTCCGCGTTCTTCGAGTTCTTCCTGACCTCCTCGAACGTCCCCGCGACCACGTTGTTCGGCATCGTGGACAACGACACGGCCGAGATGATCTACTGGACGCCGAACCTGCAGATCGACGACACCACCTGCGGCACCCTCTTCGGCACGCCGTGGGGCTCGTCGACGGTCATCGATTCGCCCGCCGCGGTGACGATGGCGAACTCGGTCGGCGGGAGCGCGTTCCTCGCCTCCCACCCGGGAGCGAGCGAGCTGTGGGAGTTCGTCCCGGTCGAGCCGGCATTCGTCGCCGGCACGCTCTACAAGCAGCCCGCCGCCTGGGTGATCGAGTACGAGACGGGAGGCACCTGCGGGATCTTCAACGCTCCCGGAGGCGGGCTCGAGTTCGAGGCAGAGATCGACGCGCTGACGGGTGCCGTTCTGTCGACTTATTCCGGCGCCTGCGGGCTCGAGCTGCCCGTCACGTTCGTCGAGACCGGGCTGCCGAGCGGGACCGTCTGGAGCGTTCAGACTCCCGACCAGACCAACTCCTCCGCGACGGACACGATCGGCTTTGCCTGGGAGAACGGGACCATAACCTACGGGATCGTCGGTGTCCCGGGGTACTCCGCGTCGCCGGCCTACGGGATGGTCGATGTGAACGGCGCGGCGATCCGCGTCACGATCGCGTTCGCTCCGGCGACCACCGAGCCGGTGACCTTCACCGAATCCGGGCTCCTCGCGAACGCTGGCTGGCTGGTCGAGCTGAACGACACCTTCGAAGTCTCCTCGACCAACTCGATCTCGTTCTCCGAGCCCGCCGGAATCTACGCCTTCACGGTGTACGGCCCGGCGACCGGTTACCTGCTGAGCCCGACGAACGGCAACGTGACGGTCTCCGGAGAACCGGCGTCGGTCCCGGTAGATTTCACCGCGCTCGCGTCCTACACGATCTCGTTCACCGAGACCGGTCTTCCCGCGGGGACCTGTTGGGGGGTCGAGGCGATCGGGCCGGACTTCCTCGTGTCGAGCTTCTCCACCAAGACCACCGTCAACGTCAGCGCCGGGAACGGGACGTACGACTACCTGGGAGGCGCGTTCGCCCCCAACTACAACACGAGCGCGGCGTACCAGCACGTGACGGTCGCCGGATCCCCCGTTCCCGTGAGCGTGCCCTTCACCCCGCAGGCCCTGTACGCGGTGACGTTCACGGAGACCGGGCTCCCGAGCGGAACCCCGTGGATCGTCGGGAACAGCGAGTCGCTCCTCCTGGTGAACTCCTCGAGCGGTTCGAGCATCGGTTTCCTCCTGCCGAACGGCTCGTTCCCCTTCGTCGTGGGACTCGTCTCGGCCTACGACCGTTCGCCGGCCAGTGGGACTCTCGCCATCGAGGGGTCCGCGATGTCGCAGATGGTCGCGTTCACGCGCAACGCCTCCGAGGCCGAGTACGGCGTGGCCTTCGTCGAGTCGAACCTCCCCGGCGGGACGGCCTGGAACGTCACGGTGGGGGTCGAAACGATCTCGACCACCACGTCCACGGTCGACTTCGAACTGATCAACGGATCGTACGCGTTCTCCGTCAGCTCGGTGCCCGGGTTCACCCGTAGTCCCTCGAGCGGCGACGTCGTGGTGGAGGGGGCGCCCGTTTCCCAATCGATCACGTTCTCCTCGACGTCGATCGTTCTCTACACCGTGACCTTCACCGAGACCGGTCTCCAGGCCGGAACCATGTGGTCGGTGATGCTCTCGATCGAGACCAACTTCTCGACGACGGCCAGCGTCACGTTCGCGGAA
The DNA here is from genome assembly GCA_035622275.1 of Thermoplasmata archaeon. NCBI lineage: Archaea > Methanobacteriati > Thermoplasmatota > Thermoplasmata > Thermoplasmata archaeon. The sequence goes on from DASPVQ010000020.1 coordinate 23,312, forward strand.
GGCGACGGATCGTACGCCTTCACCGTGACGAGCATCGCCGGCTACGAGGTCTCGCCCGCGACCGGAACCGTCGTCGTGGACAGCGCAGCGGCGATCGAGAGGATCACGTTCTCGCGCCTGTATTCCGCTTCGTTCCGCGAGTCGGGCCTGCCCGTCGGCACGGAATGGTCCGTCTCACTGAACGGCTCGCTGAACTCCTCGACCATCGACCTGGTCGGCTTCAGCGTCCCGGCCGGCGACTACCCGTACTCGATCGCGTCGTTCGGCCGCTGGCTCCCGCAGCCCGCTCAGGGCAATCTGAACGTCTCGGGCCCGGGAGCGACGGTCGCGATCGCCTTCGTCTACGCCTACGAAGTCCTTTTCGATCGGCCCGGGGGAGTCCCGTCGGGGTCGGAGTGGTCGGTGATCCTGTCCGGCTCGGGCCTCCTCACGATCGCGCGCGCGCCGGCCGCGTCGCTCAGCCGGAGCTCGACGCTTCCCACGATCTCGTTCGAGGAACCGAACGGTACCTACTCCTACACCGTGCTCGTGGCGTCCGATCCCAGCTACAGTGCGTCGGGCAGCGTCACGATCTCGGGCAATTCGCCCGCCGTGACGCCACCCGTCCTGGCGGGTCCGGCCCCCGCGAGCAGCCCGCCGACGAACTACTGGATGTACACCGCCCTCGGAGCCATGGTCGTGGCGGTGATCCTCGGCATCGCCCTCGTTCTTATGCGTCGGGGGTCCCCGCCGCCCGACCCTCCGTACGACCCGGTCCGCCGTCGGTGAGCACGATCGGTGCCAGCCGGGGCGGCTCTCGGCGGCCGACGGACCTGGGCCGTGTTGGGCCCCGGTCACGTCTCGACACCTTCCGTCGGCGGGTCGGGCAGTTAAATTAGGCGACGGCGATTCCCGAGCGTGACGGGTACCCGTCGTCTCGCCGCCATCATGTTCACCGACATGGTCGGCTACACCGCCGCGACCCAGTCGGACGAGACGGGAGCGCTGCGCCGGCGCGCCGAGCAGGAGACCCTATTGCTGCCGGTCGTGGGGGAGCATGGCGGCCGCAAGGTGAAGTCCACCGGCGACGGCGTCCTGCTCGAGTTCGGTAGCGCGCTCAAGGCGACGCAGTGCGCGATCGAGATCCAGCGCCGGGTGCGGGAGCGTAACGCCCGCTCTGGCCAGACCCCGATCGAGATGCGGATCGGCATCCATCTGGGCGACGTGGAGGTGCAGGACGGCGACATCTTCGGCGACGCCGTGAACCTCGCGGCGCGGGTCGAACCGCTGGCCGAGCCCGGCGGAGTCTGCCTCTCGGAGGAGGTCTTCTCCCAGGTCCGCAACAAGATTCCCGTCACGATGGAAAAGCTTCCCGCCCAGGACCTCAAGGGCGTCCGGTTCCCGGTCACGGTGTATCGGGTGCGGATGCCGTGGACCGCTCCCGATGGCCCGGCGAGCCCTGGCGACTCCCAGCGCCTGGCCGTGCTGCCGTTCGCGAACTTCAGCCCCGATCCCCACGACGAGTACTTCGCGGACGGGCTCACGGACGAGCTGATCACCGTGCTGGCCCAGCTGCAGAGCGTCCGCGTCGTCGCGCGCACGTCGGTCTTCCAGTACAAGGGGACCACGAAGACCGTCGCCCAGATCGGCTCCGAGCTCGACGTCGCGTCCGTGCTGGAAGGCAGCGTGCGCAAGTCGGACGGGCGCATCCGGGTGACCGCGCAGCTCATCGACGTGCGCACGCAGGATCACACCTGGGCGGAGTCCTACGACCGGAACCTCTCCGACGTTCTCGAGGTCCAGTCGGACGTGGCGAAGGAGGTCGCGAAGGCGCTCAAGGTCCGGATCCGGAGCCCCGACGCCCGGGGCCCGGAGGGCAATCGTCCGGTGCAGTCGGAGTCGTATCTCGCGTATCTCCGGGGCCGCGCCCTGTTCCTGGAGTCCTTCTCGGAACCGAACCTCAAGGAGGCCCAGTGGCAGTTCGAACGGGCGGTGTCGCTCGACCCCAGCAACGCCCGAGCCTACGCCGGGCTATCCGAGGCCACGCACCTCTTGGGCCTCTTCTACGGCCGCCGATCGAAGTCGGAGAACCTCCGCGCGGCGCGTCAATTCGCCGAGCGGGCCATCGAACTGGATCCGGGCCTGGCCGAGGGTCACAGCGCCCTCGGGCTGGTCCTCTACGACGACCTGGAGTGGGACGGGGCGGAGCAGGAGGCGCTGGTCGCGCTGGGGCTGAACCCGAGCTACTCGACCGCGCGCCTGTGGTATTCCCTCCTGCTCCAAGAGGAGGGCCGGGTCGACGACGCCCTCTCCCAGATGCGAGAGGCGTACGCGTTGGATCCGCAGTCCCGGCAGATCTGCGGTCTGTACACCTTCCTGTTGCTGGTGCTCGAGAGGACCGCCGAAGTCGAGCCCGTCCTGGAGAAGCTCCGGAGCCTCGACCCGACCGGCCACGAATACCACATGTTCCGGGGCTGGACGCTCTACCTTCGGGGCGATGTCGACGGCGCGTTCCGGGAGATCGCCCTGGGCGAGTCCTGTCCCGCCGATCGGCCCGGCGGCCGGGTCGGGGCCTCGTACGAGCGGGCCCAGCTGTACGCCCTGACCGGCCAGAAGGACCGGGCTCGCGCCCTGATCGCGGAGATTCCGCCCGCGCCCGAGCTGGCCCACCCTCTCATGGATCGGGCGATCACCTATGGGTACTTGGGCGACCTCGACGAGTGCTTTCGGCTGCTGAACGAGCAGTACGACATCGGCCACGGAATGCCGCTCCAACGAGTCCGACTTGATCCGAGCCTCAAGGCGTTGCGCGCGGACTCTCGGTTCGCCGCGTTGCTCAAACTCACGAAGATCCCTGAGGCCTACCGCGGCACCGACCCCTGAGGTCCGGGTCGGACGGCGCGGGGTCCTATCGCCCGCGCCCGGGCGAGGACGCCCGACCCCGCATTCCACCCCGTCGCGCTAGGACCGACGGATCCGCTTCATCAGCGAGGCCGGGGTGCCGGAGAGCACCCTCGTGATCTTCGACTCCGGCACGCCAGCGCCGAGCGCGATGCGTCGGGCGAAGTTCCACGGAACGAGTTGATCCGGCGCGTGGGCGTCCGAGTCCACCACGAGCTCAGCACCGGCCTCTAGGGCCACGCGCACGACGTGCCCGTTGGTCAGCGCGTGCCCCCGGCGGGCGGAGATCTCGAGCACCACCCCGTTGGCCCTCGCGAGAGCGGCGTCGCGGGGCTCGAGCAGACCGGGGTGGGCGAGCACGTCGACCTCGCCGGATTCGAGGGCCGCGCGGTTGGTCCCCGGCGGCACGTGCTCGGCGATCGACTCTCCATGAACGATCACGATCTCGGCGCCGCTGGCCCGGGCCGCCCGGGCGGCCTCGGCGATGCGCCGGGGCGGTACCTTCGTCAGCTCCACGCCGACCACGGGCACGAACGCCCGGTCCTCCCAGGCACGGGCCTCCTGGTGGAGCCGGTCGAGGAGCGACCGGGGATCTTCGAGCGAGATGTGATCGGTGAGCGCGAGCGCGCGATGGGCGAGCGCCTCCGCCTCGTTCCACATGTCGGTCGCGGAGCTGGCGCCGTCCGAAAGGTACGAATGGGAGTGGAAGTCCGTCCGGAGCGGGGTCGAGTTCCGCGGGGACGTCGCTCGGTCCACGGCCGAGCGAGCCCGCGAGCGATTTAGCGGTTGGTGCTGACGGACCCCCGGGGCTGCGAGGGGCCACCGGACTTTCCACCGCGGACGCCGCCGGCGATCCGAACCACGGCACCCTAAGGGCGGGCCCCCATCTCCGGCACCACCTCGTCGCGGTGGGGTGGACTGGAGCCTGGCGGCCGCGCGAGCCGTCATCGACCCGGGCGCCCGATCTCCAGAAACTATAATCGAATCGGGGCCGTCGCGCCGACATGGCGACCAGGATCGAGGCCGATGTCCTGATTCCCGGAGCGGGAGATCCGATCCGGAACGGCTGCGTCGTGATGGAAGGGTCGAGCATCGTCTATGCCGGCCCTGTGGAGGGCTCGCCACGGGCCGGCTCGTCGGATACCACCGTCTCCGTGCCCGCGGTGCTCCCGGGCCTTTGGGATTGCCACACGCATTTCCTGGGAGTTCGCAACTTATCCACGCAGGAGCAGGTCTACACACCGTACAGCGTGGCCCTCGCCCGCACGGTCAAGGATGCCGAGAAGGCCCTGCGGGCGGGCGTCACGTCCGTGCGGGAGCTCGCGGGGACCGGGATCCACCTCCGTCGCGCGGTCGACGAAGGGACGATCCCCGGCCCGCACATCTATGCCTCGGGCACCCTCCTCAGTCCCACCGGCGGGCACGGGGACGCGCACGCGATGCCCATCGAGTTCGTCCACTACTGGGCCAACCTGCGCGAGGTCCCGGGCCCCTGCGACGGAGTCCCCGAGTGCCTGCGGGCCGTGCGCAAGGTGCTGCGGCTGGGGGCGTCCGTGGTGAAGATCTGCGCGTCCGGCGGCGTACTGAGCGACGTGGACGACCCCCGACACCAGCAGTTCTCGGACGAGGAGTTGCGGGCGATCGTCGAGGAGGCGGCCCGGGCGGAGCGCATCGTCGCGGCGCACGCGATCGGGAAGGCGGGGATCATGGCGGCGTTGAGGGCGGGCGTCAAGACGATCGAGCACGGTCACCACCTGGACGACGAGGCGGCCGATCTCATGATCGAGAAGGGGGCCATCCTGGTCCCGACCCTCTCGATCGTCGTGAACACGCTGGCGGCCGGTGAGAAGTCCGGGCTTCCCGACTTCCTGTTGCAGAAGGCGCGAGGGCTCAAGGACCAGATCCGGGTCGCCCTGCGGTTGGCGGTCCGTCGTAAGGTCCCGATCGCGATGGGGTCGGACATCCTCGGCTCGAGCGAGGCCGCGCCGGTGTACTGGGGGGCCCACGGCCGGGAGCTGGCCCTGATGGTACACGAGATGGGCATGACGCCCTTCGAAGCGATCCGCTCGGCGACGGCGATCGCCCCGATGACGCTGGGCCCGCAGGCCCCGAAATCGGGCCAGCTCAAGGCCGGGTTTGCGGCCGACGTCATCGCCGTTGAGGAAGATCCCCTCCGGCGCATCGAGGTGCTGGGCGAGCCCGAGCGCATCCTGAAGGTCTGGAAGGACGGACAGTTGGCCGTGGACCGTTCCGTCCCGGCCGGCCCCTCGGCACGTCCGCGCTCGCGCAAGGGCCGAACGTAGGAACCGGGTCCTTCCGCGTCGAGCCCTGCATGGACGGCTATCGCGGGACCACCCTGCGACGCGTGATCTGGTCCCGGGACCTCGAAGCCGTCCGGCCACTGTTCGTGAACTACCGCCGCTGGCTCGCGGACCACCAGGATCCGGCGCGCTCGGCGAGATCGCGGGTCGCCGCCGGTCTCGCCGAGATCGACCGGCAGATTTCCCAGCTTCCCGGAGAGTTCGAGCCGCCGCGGGGGGACGTCATCCTTGCCGCTGCCGAGAACGATATCGTGGCCCTGGGCGCGCTCCGGGAGCTAGCGCCGAAGCTGGGGGAGATCAAGCGCATCCACGTACGCGCGGACCATCGGGGACCGGAATTCGGCCCGATCCTCACGCGCGCGCTGCTCGAGCGCGCCGGGGAACTCGGTTGGGAGCGCGTTCGCGTCGACACCCTGCCCACGATGGAGGCCGCGATCCAGTTCTATCAGGACCTCGGTTTCCGCGCCATCGACGCCTACTGGCCACATCCGGCGGCCGGGGCGTTGTTCTTCGAGTGCCACCTGGCTCGGCGCCGCCGCCGACCGACCGCGCCGTCGGCTCACGCGCGGGGCGATTCCACTTGACCGGCTCCGAAGACGACAAACCGGCCGGAGGCCGTGCCCGCCGCCCCGGTCGGCCGCGGGAACGATCGGACCCCTCCCGCGGGCCGCCGCCTCCGGCCCCTCGTCAGGCGAACTCGCCGACCGGCCGCAGGAACCGAAGCACGTACCCATCCGGGTCGTTCACCATGAACGCGGTGCCGTACGGCCGCTTCGACAGGCGGGATTCGATCGTGAATTTGGCCTTCCGTGCCTTCGCGTAGATCCTCTCGACCGCGCGCAACTCCACCGTCACGATGACCCCGGCGCCGAGGGGAGTGCTGACCCAGCGGGCGTAGTCGTCGTCGCGTCCCCGCATGCGATCCTCGGGGATCCGCCCCAGCGCGATCACGGCGTCTCCGATGCCGACGCCCGCGTAGGTCCGCTTGCCATCGTCGCCCTTCCACTCCCAGCGGAGGTCGAACCCCAACTGCTCGTAGAAGCGCACCGACCGGTCCACGTCTCGAACGTTGAACATGGCGCTCATTTCGGCCTTCATAGCGTGTCCTCGAGCCGCCAACCCCGACGGCGTCATGTCGTTTCCACCCGCGCCCGCCGGACGGCGCCCGCCCTCGCGCGCACCGGCCGCGCCGTCACCCACCCGGCGGCGGCAGGACCGACGCCGCTCACCGAGGAGGAGGTTGCCGGCCGACGCGACGGACCAGTCGTGCCGTGTACCCCGACAGGGCCGCGAGCGGCCGGTTCGAGCGCTTCACCTGGGCCGTGAGACGGACCGCACGGGGCCGGTGTTCGATCCGGTCCACCACGAACCTCGACTCGAGCGGCTCGACCACCTCGCCCACGGAGAGCCGGTGCGGTGGCCCCCACGATCCCGATTCCTCCCGGCCCACCCAGAACAGGATCAGCACCCCGCCGGGGCGCAACACGCGGGCGAGTCCCTGCGCGTACTCCGCTCGCGTCCTCGGCGGCAGAGTCTGAAAGCATCCGACGTCGATGGCGCCACGGAACGAGCGACCCGGCAGCGCGCTCGCCAGGATGTCGTCGACGACGAACCGGACGTTCCGCCCGCTCGGCGTCCCTCGGGCCGCGGCGGCCGAGATGGCGCCGGGCGCGAGGTCGATCCCGGTCACGCGAAACCCTCGCGATGCCATCCATAGGGCGTTCGTGCCGAGCCCGCATCCGACATCGAGCACGGGCCCGGGACCTACCAGGTCTCCTCGCTCCACCGCCCGCACGAGCGGCGGGTACGGTGCTCGGGTGAACCAGGGTAGATGTTGCAGTGGCGAGTTCGCATACAGGCGGGTCCACATCGCCCGATCCGCCGCGGGCATGCCGACCCGGGGGCGGGGGGCGCTCCGTCGCTGGACCATCGTCGTCGGCCAGCCGTGGGCCGCATGAATAGCTGATCGATGTGGACCACCGTGCTCCGGGGGACCGCACGTGCGAGGGAACGCCTCTCGCACCGCGCTCGGGGTGGTGACCGGGTACTCGCGTCGGGCCGGGGGCGCCGATAAGACCGACTCGAGCAGGGGCGGTCTTATCGGCGCCCGGCGGTCGAGATCCGGTTCGAGCCCACCGGGAATCTCCGGCGTGTGCCCAACGAGATCTCGGACGGGCGTGGGTCGTGCGCTCCCGAGCTCGAGTGTTTTGCCGACCTTCCCGGCCCGGGCTCCGAGTCCGCGGACCCGCGGCCGGAAGGCTTGACGGTCGCCTTCACGGGAAGCGGCGACGCTCACGCCGCGACGCGATCGGGCGGGAGCCGGAAGCGAGGGAGACCACGTCAGCGCGCGCACGCCCCGCCCGGCCCCGGTCGTGAGCGCCGGCACGCCGGAGGGCGCGCCCGACGGGGCGCTCCCATTTCCCCAGGGAATCGCGGGTACGCGTGCGTCCTACTTTCGTTCCCCTATCCTCTCTTAACCGTCTCGGGATGTCGGGACTGCCTCTCCGAGTCGGAAGATGCCGCAAGCCCCGTCCCCGCTGCACCGTGACGCCGCTCGGAACATCGTCACCAAGTACCTCAAGATCCGACCCGGAGAGAACGTGATCGTCGAGTCCTGGGACCACACGATGCCGATCGCAGCCGCGATGGTCGACGAGGCCCGCCGCGCGGGCGCCCGGACCCTTCATATCCACGAGGACGAAGATGCCTGGTGGCGCGCGATCGATCGGAAGCAAAGCAAACTCCTCGGGAACACGAGCGTGCCGGAGTGGGCGGCGCTGAAGGCTGCGGACGTGTACGTACACTTCTGGGGTCCGGCCGACACCGACCGCCTGGACGTGATACCCGAGAAGACCTTCGACCATGCCCTGGACTGGTTCGAGCCGTGGTATGACGTGGCCCGGCGTTCGGGTCTTCGCGGCGCGCGAGTCGCCGTTGGATTCGCGACCGAAGGACGGGCCCGCCAGTGGGGCCTGGACCGCGCGCGATGGGAGGACAGCATGCTGCGCGCGTGCCTCACGGACCCCGTGGAGACGGCCGAGAGCGCGTCTCGTCTAATCGCGGCGCTCGCCCGCGGAAAGAGGGTGCGCATCACCCACTCGAATGGGACGGACCTTGAAGTGGGCCTCGCCGGGAAGGCTCCGCGGTTGCACGACGGCACACCCCACCCCCGGGACAAGCGTTACGGACCGAGCGACATGCTCGCGCAGATCCCCGCCGGACGCGTCGAGGTGGCGCTCGATTCCAAGACGGCGGACGGACGTATCCACGCGAACCGGCGGACCAACATCTGGTGGAGATGGGACTCCGGGGGAACGCTCGAGTTCTCGGACGGCCGGCTCACGTCGTACTCCTTCGAGGAAGGGGCGAAGGACTTCAGCACCCTGTTCGAGAGAGGCACCCCGGGCAAGGACCGCACCGGCGCCCTCACGATCGGATTGAACCCGGCCGTCGATGATGTTCCCATCCTCGAGAGCGTCGAGCGGGGCAACGTTTCCCTCTCGATCGGACGGAACGGGCACCTCCACGGCACGAACCGCTCGAACTTCATGAGCTGGGTCACGCTCGCTGGCGCCGATATCTCGGTCGATGGGGCCCCGCTCGTGCGCGCGGGAAGACCGGTCTAGCCGCGGCCGGGCGTCGCCGTCGCTCGACGCCGAGCGTTCGCGGGGCGATCCTCCGGAGGCAGCGCCAACTCCGCGACCACGCTCCTCCGGTCGCATCGGCCTCGGCTCGTCCCGCAGCCGCTTATCCGAGCGCTGGGCAAGCCGCCGTCGTGATCGTGAGCCCGAGAAGCCCTCCGGAGATGCCCGCGTGCCAGACGTAGAAGCCGTCGCGACCGCTCCGCTTGATCGTGGGCTTTGGAGAAGAGTCTGGCGGCTCCACGACGCCGGGTTAGCGAGGCGGTGGGGCGGAAGAGGCGGATGGCCCGACCGCCGCCCCCGACGGGGGTACCACGACGAGGCCGAGGCGGTGTTGAATCTCTCCCGCCAGCCATTCGAAGTTCGCGTAGGCCCGGGAGAACCCGTACTCGGCCCGGATCCTCTTCGCGTACGGGGCGAAGACCTCCCAGTCCCGGATGATGACGCCCTGCATGATGTCCGACAGCAGGGCGAGGTCGATGAACTGGTGCTTGGCCATGACCGCGATGAGGTCGTAGATCTGGGCGAAGTTGCGGACCTCAAAGCCCTCGGGGGAGCCAAAGGCGTCCTTCCAGTCCGTTTCCGCGAAGTGATGCAAGATGCGGTGCATCTCCGAGCGGCGGCGCGGGAACGACTCGTCGGTGATCCGCTCGAGGATCGAGAGGGTCACGTCGGAACGCTGCTGCCGCAGGGTCGCCTCGAGCAACCGGGCGTTCTGCCGAAGTTGAAGCACGACGAATCCGACACCGACGATGACGGCGAGCGAGCTCACCGCGGCGAGCCACGTGACGACATCCGAGACCGAGACCATGCTACCGACCTCGGTTCCACACTCGGCAGGGGGTTCTTGAGCCGTGCGTCTCGCGGCTCACCCCGGTCAACGCAGGCGCGATTTCCGGTCGCCTGGGCACACCGGCAGTTGCCGGCCACCTGCGTCCGATCGGAACCGAGCCACCTGGGGTGCAAGGGCCACACATCTCGGCGAAGGACTTGGGTGGCTCGGCGACATCCATACGCGATCGACGGACCGTACGCTGCTCCCGCGCGAGTCGGGGATGGGGGACGCCACGCGCAAGGTCGAGTGCAATGAGCGATGTTCACTGGACCGGCGCTTCGCCGCGAGGCTACATCCCGGCCGGAACCTGAAACACCATCCAGAGATTCCCTTCCGGATCCTTGAAAAAGGCCGAGGTTCCGTACGGAGTCGACACGACCGGCCCTTCGACCTTCGAGCCGGGCCCCATGGACTCACCTCGCTGGAAGCTCACGCCGCGGCGTTGAAGCGATTTCACGTACCGTTTCGCGTTCTTGACGATCAGGGTCATGTAGGATAGGCTCCGCTTCTCACGCTTGTCCGGCGAAACGAGCCAGACGTTGTGATCGGCGATGCTCATCGCCGTCCAGGAGTTCCTCATTTCGCCGGTGCCGCGCATGGTCACACGGCCGCCGAGCTGCTTCGTGTAAAACCGAATCGCTCGGCTCATGTTCCGGATCGGAATCAGGGTCACAAATTCCACGGACTTCGCCATCGTTCTGCGCCTAGGCTCGGGCCATGCCGGCCTGTCGGATATTCTTTGTCTTGGCGGTGGGTGATCCGGCGCAGGAGAGAGCGACCCGCTTGTCGTCGGTCGGGGATGGGCGAGCCGGCGGGACTGGGTCCCCCTACCTCTCGTTGTCCGCGCGAAACCCCGGAGTTCGCTCCCGCCCGATAGAATCCCGTTGCCCGGCCTTCGCTCCCCCCCGCGGGCATTTCGGAGCCTCCGCCGTCAACCTGCGTGCTCCGTCGGGTCCTTCGAGCCCGATCGATCGTGCATGTCGCCGGACGACCCCGACTCGATTCCCGCCGGGGGTGATCCGCGTTAGCGACCTCTTCGTCGTCGGGATCCCGGTCGAGCGCTCACGGCGCCGCGTCGGGATCGTGCGCTCCCCCCGCGAGCGCTCTTGCGGCTCGACCTAGGGTGCATCCACGGGACGTACGAGATCCCCACCACCAGTCCCTCCTTCGTTTGCAGCCGCGTCACGGTCTGGCCCCACGCGTCGGTCCGTGGCCGATGAAGGAGACGATATCCTTTCGACTCGAGCTCCGCCGCGGCCTCGGTGACGGCCGCAGGGCTGTCCAACTCGAATTCGATGAACATCTGAGGGATCGGGCGATCCTCCGGCCAGCTCTCGCGGCCGAAACATGCTTTGGCCGCTTCGGAGAGGGGCCACACTCCAAAATATCTGCTACCGTCCAACCGGTCGCTGTGCAAGAAGTTCGTTCCTTTGGATCGTTCCAAGGGCAGACCGATCGAGTCGACGAAGAGCGCGCTTCCCTCGGAGAGGCTCTCCGCGATCACACCGACCGCGCCGATGAACTGCGGCTTCATGTCTGGTGGTCGGGTCTCGTAGTTGAGCGCGTACAAAAGGGGTGCTCGGGGCCGTTGGAGGCACTCCGGGCCATCCTGTCGCTCCCGGCTGGATGGGGTGGGGCATCCGGGCGCGGCCCAACGCGACCGGACCCAACCCGCGATCGGGTTCGATCGCCTGGTTCCATTTGGAACCCTCCCGCGTGCTCGCCGTCGCGAACAGGGATAAGCCGACCGGTATTCGCGGACGAGGTGGGTGTTCCCCGTGGTTTCGGAGCTGGAAACGATCCGTGGCTGGTTTGACTACATCGCGGAAGCGCGTCGCGGGTATCTCGAAGCTTTCTCGCGGCTCCCGGCGACCGAGCTGTCTCGCGACCGCGGCGCGTCGTACCCGACGCTCCTCGACATCTTCGGCCATTCTCAAGGTGCGCTCTACTTCTGGATGAAGGACTGCGCGCGCTTCGAGTTTCCCGCCCAGCAACCCGACTCCAGCAACCCGCCGAGCCTCGCAGACGTGCGGAAGGACGAGCAGTACATCCAAGCCCAGATCCGGCGCGTGATGTCGGAGCTGACCGAGGCCGACCTGACGCGTACGGTCCATCGGGAGAAGGACGTCGGATCGTCGCACGACTGCGACATACCGATCCGGGATGTGCTGTGGCATCTCGTTGAGGAAGAGCTCCAGCACCGGGGCGAGATCAACGCGCTGCTCTGGCAGATAGACGTGGAGGCACCGGTGTACTCTTGGATCGACCGAGCGCACGCGCTGGATCGGATCGGACACCCGACTTCGTAGCGGACCCACGGCGTCGACACGTTGCCGGCGTTCCCGGATCCTTCCCCTGACGTGGTTGGGCGCCGCTCCCACTCCCCCGGTGGGTAGCGAAGGCGGTGCGGGGGACACTCGGCTGTCCGCTCGAGTGCCGACGTCACTCGACCTCCCGGAGTCGCCAGATGCCCGCGGATGTTCCGGCCACTCTCTCGGGACGGGGATCGGCTCGAGCTAGTCTTTTCAGCGATTGGCCCGCTCGAACTCAGCCGTCATACCTCGAGCGAAGGTCGTGCCCGTTCTCCAGGACCGACTTCAGATTCAACGCGAAGTACGTCCACCCCCACTCGGCACCGCCGTAGAGGTCCGCCCACTCCTCGAGGCGGGGAAAACCGGCATGTCCAATCCGAAACAGGGATCCGTCGTCCTTGGCCTCGACCGACAGCGAGAACACGGTCCCACGGAGCGTCACCCCCGGCCACGTCCACGAAAGTGAGACTCTTTCGCCATCGCGGAACTCGACGACGGTGCCGGTATGCGTTGGACCGCCGGTCCATGAGAGCGAGTATCGGCCCCCCTTCTTGGGCGATAGCGTCGCCTCGTCACAGAGCCACCGCGTCAACATGCGGGGATCGGAGATGGCGCGAAAAACCACGTCGGGAGGCGCTCGGATGAAGTACTGGTGGTCCACCGCTCGTTCACCTTTGCTCGTCATGTTCCCCCGATCCCGCTAGCCTGACGAATCCCCAGGATTTAATCCGGAAGGGGAACGAAAGTGGGACAGTCGGGACGCGTCCGCTGGCCCGAAAATTCTCGAGGAGCGCTCATAAGAACCCGGTATTCTTTCATTCCCCTACCGACTCATATCTCGCCGGCTCGATCTCCCGCGCAGCCCAGAGGGTGAGGAACCTGAGATGCAGGCAGTTCTGAGCACGATGCGGACGACGCAAGGCCCCCGCAACAATTCTGCCACAACCCGATCGCGGACGCCCGTCGGGACGACGCTCTAGAGGAGGGAACGTGGCGCGAAAAGTCACCGCCAGCCTCTACATGACGCTGGACGGCCGGGGCGCGTTCCCGAAGTACCCGGGTTGGGACCGGCAAACGACGGAGGCGAACGAGATGTGGCGCGAGATGTGGTTGAATCGGTTCGACGACGTCACCACCGTGATCATGGGACGGAGGTCGTACCTGGGTCACCGGCGGGTCTGGACGGAGAAGGCGAGAAAACCCAGCGACCCGAAGTACCTGGTCGATTACTCGCGGTGGCTGGACCACGTGGACAAGGTCTGCCTTTCGCGGACGTTGAAGTCGCCGGGCTGGCAGAACGCCCGGATCATGAAGGGCGACCTTTCCAAGATCGTGGCGAAGCTGAAGCGGGAGAAAGGCGGTAACATCATCGCCGAAGGCGGCCCACAGCTGATCCTCGAGTTCCTGCGACGGGGTCTCGCGGACGACTACTGGGCGGTGGTACAGCCCGTGGTCTACGGCAAGGGTCCGGAGTACTGGGGTCCGATGAAGAAGCAAGCGACCCTCAAGCTCCTCTCCTCGATCACGATGGAAGACGGCGAGCTCCTCCTGCACTACGAGACCGTTCGGGGGTTCCGCGCCTAGCCCAGCACACGGTGGTGGGCCACCGCGGTCCCTCCACCGGTTCGAGGCTCTCTCCCGGGTCTCCGCCCGGGGTCGAAGCGGTTCCCGTGGCGCGCTTCCGCCGTCGGGCGGAGTGTCCGAGTCGTTCCGGCCCGATTCCGACCTCGTCACGATGACCACGATTTCCGGAGTGGACCTCCGCCCTCAGCGGCGTCGTTCGAACGGCCCGGATCGCGCGGCACGTCGGGGTCAGCTTGGCCGGGAGGGTGCCTCAGATGCGCGCGCGAGCACCGTGAGGGCCCGCAGCGTGATCATCTTGCTTGGTTCCCCGGCCTTCTCGAACGTAAGCGGCGTCGGCCGCTTCGTCGGATGCTGTGCGAACCACTTTGCGCCGTCGGCGTCCGGGTCCGTCTGGGGCGGGCCGATCGCCCAGCGTCCGTCGAGTCGCTGCTGCTTTCGTAGAAAATCCAGCGCGTAGCGGAGTCTCGGATCGCTCCCGTAGCCGAGGTTTGTGAGGCATTCCAGACCGACCAAGAGGTCGTAGTAGTAGTGGACCGGCCAGTGGAAGCGGAACCAGGGCGCGTACGGCTCGCCTTGCCGATGCAGCTCACGCTCCAGGAAGAACTCGGCCCCGCGCTCGACGCATCGCTGCATCGCGGGGGTCCACTTCGACCGCGGGTACGCTGCAAAGGCGGCGAGGCCCTCCCAGGCGTCGAGCGTACGACCCGCCGAGACGCCGTCGCGGTCCATCCGGCAGGACCATCCTCCCTTCGGATGCGCCACCCTCACCAGCCAGTCCAGCGTTTTGCGGACCCGCGGATCGTCGCCGTAGCCGAGCTGGATCAGGGCTCGGGCCATGTTGGCGGTGTAGCAGAAGTGCCCCTTTCCCTGGCCGAACCCTCCCACTCCACCGCCCTGGAGGGGCGAGCTCCCCATCCAGAACTCGCAGGAGACCTCGATCTCCGGGATGTCCCGCGTCGCCCCGAGATCGGCGAGAGCGAGCATGCTCCAGTTGGTCCCGAGAAATCTAGGCTCGAGCCAGTTGTGGTCCCGCTCCCACCATCCGGCCGGATTCCGCCGGGAAAGGATCTCCCTCACCCAGGGATCCGTCCGCAGATTCTCTCGAGATTCCCGGACGCCGGAGACGGAGCCGGACTTGCCAAGAAGACGGGTGAGGGTAAGATACCGCATCGACGGCTGCTGCGGCTCGAGCAGCCAGTCGAGGACCTCGTCCGCCCGCACGCTCCGCCGGACCCCGTCACCCCTCTTAACCTCGGTCGGAGCGGCGCGATCCGCCGGCGCTGAATCTCGAACGGCGGAAGGGGCGGAGCGACGCGACGCGGCCGGATCTCCAGCGCTACGGCACCTTGAAGGAGCTCGGGCCCAGCACGGCTAAGAGAGCCGACGCGTCACCCGCGCGAGCGGGTGTGGTTTCCATGGACTCGACGACGAACGACGCTGCCTGGGAGCGCCGGGGCCGTTCCTGGTGGTCCCACGTGCGCGTCCTCGCTGACGATCAGATGGAGGGCCGTGAGACCGGCTCCCCGGGATACGAACGAGCGGCGGCGTACGTCACGGAGCAGTTTCGGATCGCGGGACTCGAGCCTGCGGGCGTAGAGGGGTACCGTCAGCCGGTCGACCTTGCGGTCTCCACGTTGGATCAGGGCGCGAGTTCGTTGACCATCGTTCGCGACGGGGCGACCCGGTCCGTACGCATCCCAGAGGAGGCTCAGTTCATCGTCACGTCGGCCACGGTGTCGGACATCGAGGCCGACGCAGTCTTCGTGGGATATGCGCTCGAGATCCCGGAGCACGGCTACAGCGATCTGGCCGGACTGGACCTACGCGAGAAGATCGCCGTGTTCGTCCTGGGCGGGCCCGCGGACCTGCCCGGGCCCGTCCGAGCTCACCACCAATCCCGGTCGGAGGTCTATCGGGCGCTGAGGAGGGCCGGGGCCGCCGGCTTCGTCCTGGTGCAGAATCCGAGCGTGCCCGAGGCTCCATGGTCCCGGTTCGCGAGCGGGCAGCTCTTTCCCCGGATGGAGCTGCTGGGCTCCGACCGAGGAGAGCGGCGTCCCCTTCCGTTGACGGCCGCGTTCGACCACGAGCATCTGGACCTCCTTTTCGAGGGGAGCGGGCACCGCGCGTCCGAGGTGCTGGCGAGCCTGGGGAAACCTGGCCCGCTGCCGCGCTTTCCCCTTGCGGTACGATTGCGCGCGCATGTCGAAGTTCGACGCTCGACGGCGCGGTGCACCAACGTCGTCGGCGTCCTGCCGGGGAGCGACCCGACCCTGCGCCACGAGTACGTCGTGGGAACCGCCCATCTCGACCACCTCGGGATCGGCGAGCCGATCCACGGTGACTCGATCTACAGCGGAGCCATGGACAACGCCTCCGGCGTCGCCGCCCTGATCGAGATCGCGCGTGCGATGAAGGACGCCGCGGAGCGTCCCCGGCGATCGATCCTGTTCGCCGCGGTGACGGCCGAAGAGCAGGGTCTCCTCGGCTCGGAGCACTTCGCGAACCATCCCACCGTCTCGGGGCCGATCGTCGCGGACCTGAACATGGACATGTTCCTCCCGCTATTTCCCCTCCGGTTCGTCGAGGTACAGGGTCTCGACGAGTCGACGCTCGGCCCGACGCTTCGGGCCGCCGCGCACCAGGTGGGCGTGACGGCCGATGCCGAGTACCTTCCCGATCGCAAACTGTTCATTCGCAGCGACCAGTACAGCTTCGTGAAGACCGGGGTTCCCGCCCTGATGGTGTCCATCGGCTACGCCCGGGGCTCGCCCGAGGAACAGGCGGTGGTCGCGTTCCTGCGCGATCGCTACCACGCGCCCGCGGACGACGCCGACCAGCCCGTGAACCTCACGGCGGCCGCACAGTTCACCGACCTCCTGCGTCGCGTGATCCTGCAGGTCGCGAACGACCCCGGGCGCCCTCAGTGGAATCCGGATAGCTTCTTCCGGAGGTTCGCTCGGTAGGGCGCTGCCAGCGCGCGGCGGAGCGTTGATCCCACCCGGCTCGCCGCCCCCGCGGACCGAGAGGGGGAGTCGTGCGCCCATCGGGGTCGGCTCGACCCCGGCCCTCACTTCGGAAGCGCGAACCGATAGACGCTGACCGGGTTGCTCACGTTCTTCAGCCGCGTCTGGGCCAGCTCGTCCATCTTGACCGGGACCTTGTTCCACACCTGGTCGTAGACCTGCTGCGTCGCGCAGATCCCGCCGGGCTCGGCCATCGGCTCGATCCGCGAGGCGATGTTCACCGCGTCCCCGAGGATATCGCCGCCGACCGAGACCAGGTCCCCCACGTGCAGACCGATCCGCAGCTGGATCGGATCTCGACGACGCCCTTCGTTCCGCTTGCGCAATCGGCGCTGGATCTCGATCGCGCACTTCGCGGCATCGAGCGCGCTCGAGAACTCGAGGAGGAAGGCGTCCCCCATGGTCTTGATCTCGCGCCCCTTGTGGCGGGGGTACGCCGCGCGCACCAGGAGTCGATGCTCCTCCAGGAGCTTGAGCGCGCGCGCCTCGTCCTTTTGCGCCAGCGTCGTGAAGCCGACCATGTCGGTGAACATGATGGCGGCGAGACGGCGCTCCGTGATCGGTCGGTCGTGAGCTTCGGTCGTGACGAGCACGTCCTGGACCCGTCCCGAGGGCCGGCGAACACTCAGGCGGACCTTCGGCTCGGCTTCGGGGCCGGAGAGCGCCTTGCCGAGCCGCTCGCTCCAGTCGCTGACGTTCTCGGACATGTTCGTCCCGTTGCCGACCCGAAGCCCGTCGAGCGCGACCACCGAATCCCCTCGGTCCAAGCCCGCCCGTAGCGCCATGCTGGCCGGGCGGGCCGGACTCAGCATCCCGATACCGGCGGTGGGCGGCACCTTGGGGTCCATCGCGGCCCGCCAGAGATCCATCAGCATCGCGGTGCCGTGGGTCCCGCACATGCAGATGCCGAGCCCACACGAGGGACACACGCACCGACATTCGAGTCCCTCCCGGCTCAGCTCCCACACGGTCACGTCCGACACCAGCGTGTGCAGGATCTCGACGCTCTGAGCGTAGTCCTTCAGGCACTCTTCGGCGATGTCGGCGGAGTTGCCCTCGTCCATGCCGCCCCAGTAGCTGTCGCACTGGCGGTGCGCGACGACGTGGAGGACCGAGTAGCCGAACGTGGCCTCGGCGATGAGCGAATACAGCACCTGGAGCGCTACCGTCGGGGCCAGCTTGTCGCTCAGGGCCACCGGGACCACCGGCGGAGAACCCACGCGGACGGTCGTCCTCGGATCGGGACCCCCGATGCCCAGCATCCGGACCCTCCAGCCTTCGAGGTGGTCTGCGGCCATGGTCTTGAGACGGCCGAGCAGCGCCGTGGCCCCCGCGTGCTCCTTCAGGGACTTCGAGATCGGTCCGAGCGCTTCGAGGATCTGTCCCTCGACCGCGACCATGTGCGAGATGTAGTCGATCTCTCGCGCCCGATGCGGCCCGGAGTACAGTCCGGGCCCATGCGGCCGGTCGGTCCGCGACATACCAGAGCCTTGGACGGACGCGGAACGGCCCTCGCGGGGATGAATCTTTCTGCCGCAGGTAGGTCGACGGGGCCCGGCCGGCAGGACGATGCGCCGACGGCCATCGCCGGCCGCTAGCGCGAACCCGCGAACTCCTTCACGACGCGCAGCAGGCTCTCGGGAGCCTCCAGCTGGGGCAGATGGCCGGCCTCCTCGATGATCTCGAGTCGGGCATTCGGGATCGACGACGCGAAGGCTTCTCCGTGCTGCCGTGGGATCATTCGGTCCGCGGCGCCCCACACCACCAGTGTCGGGAGGTGGATGGCGGGAAGGCGGCCGAGCAGCGTCGGATCGGCCATGGACGGCCCGCCGTAGAGCTTCAGGGCGGCCCGATTGCCGGCGACCGCCGCCCGCTGCGGATCCGACATCTTGCTGGGATCGATCCGGAATCTCTGCGGATCCCGATAGCTCATCTGACCGATCTGATCGAGCGAGAGGGAGAACACGTCCGGGGCGGGATGCGCGTCGATCGTGAGTCCGCCGGCATCCACAAGAACGAGACGCCCAAGTCGCGAGCCGCCGCGGAGCGCGAGTTCTGCCGCGATCCACCCGCCGATCGAGTTTCCAACCAGGACGACATCGCGGAGTTCGAGCTGATCCATCCAGGCGAGGTACAGCTCGGCGAGCCCCGCCACGCTACGGAGGTGCTCCGGACGCGGTGTTCCGTTGAATCCGGGGTGCACCGGCACGATCGCCCGAGCGCCGCCGCTCCCTCCCAGCATCTCGGCGAAACGGTGGGTAGAGGCGGGCCCGGCACCCCCATGCAGGATCACGAACGGGCGGCCCGAACCCCACTCACTCGCCGTCACGACGACGTCTCCGTTCGGCGTCGGCACGTTCACCGGCTCCATAGCCGGCGACCCATCGCTCTCGGGGAGTTAATCCCGTAGTAGCGGAACGTCACCGATCTCGACCGGCACCAGCTACTGGCCTCGCTCGCGACACGGGACGCGGCCGCGGGGTGCGGCCGGTGCGATGGAGATCGCCATCGCGCGGAGTCTTACGCCGCCGCGAAGACGAATTCCGCCTCCGACACCGCTGGGTCCGACGGCCGCTGCGCGCGATGCCCGCGTGTCTCTCGCTCGGAGGCACGGGGCGCCCGTCTCGTACCGCCCGGCCCGTCGACGTCTAAAGGGCCCGAGGGCTCCGGTCGGCCGAGGCGAGAAATGTCCGATGTGATCCAGGGTATGGAGGCGGTGTCCGTGCACATTACCGACATCCAGCGTGCACGGAAGTTTTACTCGGAGGTCCTGGGGCTCCGCGAGGTCTCCTTCCTTCCGTCCGCCTCCCGGGCCGCCTACGAGATCCCAGGGACCACGACCCTGCTGACGATGCACACCATGGGGGAAGGCGAAGGGGGCCGGGAGCCAGGCACCGTGTCGGGCATCGTGTTCTCGCATCGGGATCCGCGGGCGGCGTGCGCCGAGATCCGGAGTCGTGGGGGGTCGATCGTCGACGAGCCGCATACGTTCCCGGCCGCGATCGGAACCGTGACCTTGGGAGTCTTCGCGGATCCGGACGGGAACCAGTTCGTGATCCGGCACGTCGAGGCCGCTCCGAAACCGGTCCAGGGGTAGCGCGCGTCAGGGGGCGGAGACCCCCACGTTGCGCAGCAACCGCGCGTTGTCGGCCTTGCTCGCCCACGGGGCGCGGAGGTATCGGCGGAGGTAGGAATCGGGCACTCCGAGACGGCGAGCCTCGGCGACCGAGAAGGAGTAGGCTTCGATCTCGGTCGGCCGGTCGACGTACGCGATGCGGGCCCGGGGCCAGATCGCTCGGCCCTGCCTCCGTTGCAGGATGTGGAGAAACTCGTGGATGATGTCGAGGTACACATCCATCCTCGGGCTGTTCCGGAGGTGCGACTGCCCGATCACGATCACGTCGTCGGTCGTCTCGACCATCCGGAATCCGGCCGCCCGGATCTCCGCGGGAGTCCGGGGGGGTGCGACGTACATGTAGCCGGGCCCCGGCATCACCTCGGCCCACGTCTCGCGCGCGGCTTGGAGGATCCGGGCGTCGTCCCCCGGGTACTTGTGGAAGGGAACGGTGCGTTCGAGGCCCTCGAAGACATCCAGGAGGGGGTGCCGGCCGGCGGTCGCGTCGGCCTGCGGGAGGAACTCGTCCGGGACGGGGTATCGCTCCTTGAACTGACCGGGCCGAATCTCGGGGATCCGTATCCGTCGAGCAGGAAGTTCGGACTCGGGCATCCAGGCTCCACGCAGCGTGGCCGCAGGAGGCCGGATGCGAGCTGCAGTATTCGAGGGTTGCCTCTTGCCAGCCCACGCGGCGACCGCTCTCTCGGTCCTCGGTCGTTACGACCTGCGCCTCCGGGCCCCGAGCCAGCGGCTGGGCCCGCCAAGCTCCGGCGACTAGCTCGACGCGCGTGCGAGGCGCTTCCAGTTTCGGAACACGTATCGGTGGACCTGCTTTACTCCCAGGAACAGCTCCGCTCGTCGCAGAGAGCTCAACTCGCGTTTCGGCACGAGTTCGGTCGTCCGGGTCACCGCGGCGCCCCCGTTCTCCGTCGCCAATTCGAAGGTATCGCGCAGATCGGAGACCTCGGTGATCAGTGCCAGGTCGCTGCTCACCATGCGGAACGACAACCTCCGCTCGGGCACCCACTCCAGGATGCGCTGGCGGACCACGCCGCGATCCGAGACGCACTCGCGCTCGCGCCCGACGCCTCCCGGTCCGGCCGGGAGTCGGCATTCGATCGGCCGCGGCACGCCCAGCCGGAAGAGAAAGCTCGTGGAACCGTCCATCCGCGAGCTGCACAGCAGCGGCCACACCTCGCTCGGTGGCACGGGAAAGCGACTTCGAGTTCGAACGACGAGCGCCTTGGCCGCCATGTACCTCCGACCATGTCCGGGAGTTGTGATAACGCTGGCCGCGGTCCGCCACGATCCGCGCGCGACGCTCGAGGCCACGGCAGTTGCCATCGAGGCGCAACCGGTCGTGGGCCGCTCGAAACGAACGCGGGTGCCAGGCCGCCCGACCAGGACGGCAGGAGCATCATGAGCACGCCCCCCTACGAGCCCGAGGATCGCCCGACATAGAAGCCTCCCCTGACCCAGACGCTGGCCGCGCCGACCACGACAGAAACGGTCCCGCTGGTCCCTCGGATCTCCGGGACCACTCGGTAGACGCTCGCGAAAACGATCGGCACGGCGCCGGCGAGGAGGGAGATTGTAGCGACGACCTCGGCGGGAGCGAAGTCGAAGAGAAACTCAACCGCGAGCCAGGAGAGCACGATTCCCTCGATGACCAACAGGGTTCCCAAGCGTGGTCAGCACGATGGGCTCGCTTCGGCCGCGGCTCCACTCGGCCGTGGCCGTCGCGAGGGTGGGAGCTCGCGACCGGTCGAAGTATCGATTCCCCGTCGGCCGGCGACGCCCGCGCGAAGACTACGCCAAGCCCCCGCTCCGGCCAACCCGTGGCGATCACCCGGGAGGAAATCCCCCAGCGCGTTTCCGACGGGGGTGTTCTGCCGAGGGACGGGCGGCGAATTCCAGGAGTTTCGTTTCAGCGAACGCCGCGATTGGCCGACCGACTCATCGCTCGACGCTGGGTCGTGATGATCACGACGCTGACCACCCAAAGCCCGGCCGCGAGCAGCCCGATGTCGTCGATCTGCAGGGTGAACAGGATGAGCGCCGGCTCCAGGAACAGCAGGACGATACCGCCGGCGAAACAGGCATCCGCGCGAGACAGCAGGGGCGCGGAGCCGGGCTGCTTGCGCTCCAGCGCTTCGATGAGGAAGTAGTAGTAGCTGCCGGCGATCCCCAGCAGGAAAATGCTGATCACTACGACGGCAAGGGTGACTCGAAAGAGCAGGGCATCCGGACCCCCCGAGGAGAAGCGCCCGTAGAGAAAGATGAGCAGGAAGGTCAGGATCGCGACCCCCGTCCCCCCCAGGCTGATCGTCGCTTGGCGATTCTCGTTCGCGTACTCGAATCGAAGGGTCGCGGGCGCCGCTGCGGTGGCCAGTACGTCGGGGGGAGGTTCCATCGGCTCGGTGGGGAGGACTCGGGACGGTGCTCTTCAACGTGCCGTTCGCGCTCGCAAGCGTCCGCCCCGAGCCGCGCCACCCCGCGCGCCCTGATGGCGCGACGGTCCGCAGCGGCTCCTCGGCCCGGTCCGGAACCTCGCTAGCCCGCGTCGGTTCGGCCGACTCACGCGCCGGCGCCTGCGTGGATCGGCCTGCCGTTCGTCGCGACCGACGGCGCGATTTGGCTGGTTCGCTGCCCGTGCGATAG
The DNA here is from genome assembly GCA_035622275.1 of Thermoplasmata archaeon. Lineage (NCBI taxonomy): Archaea > Methanobacteriati > Thermoplasmatota > Thermoplasmata > Thermoplasmata archaeon. Next base: position 45,684 of record DASPVQ010000020.1, read on the forward strand.
AGCGGGTCCTAGAACCGACGAGGTCGCGGAGCCGCCGTCGCCGAACGTCGCGCCGTGCAGCGTAAAGCTGTTTCTCCGGCACGTTAACTACCGGGTCGCTCTCGCAACCCACGATGGGTGCGCTCCGTTGGCCGCTCCTGGTGCTGGTAGCCGCGATTGCTGCGATCATGGTCGTGCCCTCTCCGGCGGGCCTCGCCTCGCCGGCTGCCCCCCGAGGGGCTACGCTCGCCGCGTTACCGAGCTCTTCGGCCGCCGGGCCAGTCGCGGCGGAGCCGGCGCATCCGGCGGCGCCGGCGCCCGCCACGGCCCAAGTCCGAGCGCAAGATATCGAAGCGCGCATGACATCGTCCCTGGCCCGCGACGGCATCCCGGCAGCTGAACAGCTCCTCCCGAACCTCATGTCTCAGACGAGCGTGAAGGACGGGCAGATCGTACCGGCGCCCGCGACAGTGCCTTCGCCGATGGGAGTCGCGGATTACGGCATCCAGGAGGTGGGCGGCGTGAACGTTCCGACGCTGAACTTCTATCAGAGCATCGCGGGGCGATTCACGATGAACGAGATCGGCCTGAACTACCCCAACAGTGCCGGCCCGGATGAGTTCTCCCTGCAACTCAACACGGTGGCCTCCAACGTCACGCTCTTCGGCAATTCGAGCTACCAGTTCTGGACGCAGAACGTCGTCTACTACTTCCAGAGTACGCACAGCCTGCATCTCTTGGACGCGATCGTCAACTTCACCAACAGCGACTTCAACTTCTCACCGAACACAATCATCGAGGGAAACGGGTTCTACTATCCCGGGTTCGGCTACTTCTATCCGTACGGACCCGATCTGACGGTGCCCGAGCCATTCACGATCAACTTCTACAACAACCTGACCGTACAGGACGGCGACTCGGCGATCTACTTCAACTACTCCGTCAGCTCGCCGGACGGAATCCAGTCGGGGTCCTTCGACCTGGTGGTGTTCAACTCTCAGCCGCTCAGCGGGCCGGCGATCACCTCGGTGTCGCCGTTGTTCGAGATCAACGGCTATCAGCTCACCGGGACCGGCTTCATCCCCTACGACGCCGAGATGATTCTCGGAGGGGACGGGGGCGGCTCGACGGCGTCGATCTTCGACATCAACGCCGAGGTCCAACTGTTCCTCGAGGCGGCCGGCGCGAGCAGTTACAGCCCGATCCCAGCGGGATACTCGTTTGGCAGCGAGACCGGAGAGACCGTGTCCGGAGTTGCCGAATGGGCGTCCGGCGGCCCGGACCCCGTGGTCCATCTCGGGCCGGGTCCCGCGAACCTCGGTCCGCTGTTCGGGGTCCTCGGTGCTCCACCGACCGGCTATGTCACGCAGACGCTCAACGTCCAGCCGACGAACGCGTTCATCTTCGGCTCGCTCGGCAGCACCTTCAACGCGAACACGGCCGCGTGGGGTCCGGTGCCGACGTCCGGACGGGCGACCTATCTGCTGCCCCCGGGGACCTACAGCTACGACGTGATGCTGAGCGATCACGATCCGGTGCTCGTGACCATCTCGGGGTCCGGATCGGCGGTGATCCGCCTGCGGACGGACTGGTCGCAAGGGGTCTACACGCCGCTCTGGGCCTTCGATAACGCGCAGCTGGCGGCAATCTCGCTCCCCGGAGGCTCCGGCTCGCAGCGGAACCCCTACCTCCTCGACAACAACGGCGTCGCGCAGCTCGACCCGCTGTTCAGCACCTTCAACGACTACATCTTCTGGCAGTTCCCCGGCGTCTTCCTCTCGGGCACCACGGCCTACGTCGCGCTGTACCAGGCGCCGTCGTTCACCGCGCCGCTCTCGCTGTCGTGGGAGGTCGCCTACAGCTACAGCGCTTACCTCCCGCCGACGACTCAGCTGACGATCTACCTGTACGCCACCGACCACGCGTCCGTGGTCGACTGCTCGGACATCGGCGGTTGGTGGTTCGTCTCGGACGTCGGCGAGTCGGAGGCGAACCTGGTGCTCTGGAACGCTACCGACACGCTGGTCGCGGGGAACACGTTCCAGGACTCGAGCATCTCCATGTTCACCTTTGGCGGCGCCGGCAACGTGCTGTGGGGCAACGTCTTCGAGACCTACCTCGATCCGGCCGCGCCGTACCCGGGGTTCATCCTCAACTACGGCATCCCCCAGGCCCTCCAGGAGTGGGAATCGGGGGACCTGATCTACAACAACGCGTTCGACACTCCCCAGACCGCGGTGAGCCCGCCCTACAGCATCTACTCCTTCTACGGTGTCCCTGAGACCTGGACGGACAGCTGGGACGTCATCCCCCAGCCCGCGTTCCTGCTGTCGTACGTCAACGGCTGGCGGCTCACCGGGAGCATCCTCGGCCTCCCGTACGTGGCCGGCAACTTCTGGTCGAACTACGGCTCGGGCGCGGACCCGTACGGCGAGCTCCCCTACAACGACAGCGGGGCGATCGCCTACGGCGGGGATTACTTCCCCGTCGTCCCCTACCCGCTCTACGACATCGTGTTCATCGAACACGGGCTCCCCCATGGGACCGAGTGGTCGGTGACCATGAACGGCTTTACGCAGTCGACGACCGGGCGCACGCTCGTCTTCGAGGATCCGACGGGATCGTATCCGTTCGCGGTCGCCACGACCTCGAGCTACACGCCGACCCCGGCCTCGGGGGTGGTCGTCCTGACGAGCCACAGCGTCGTCGTGGTCGTGTACTGGAGCTGACGGACGGCCAGCGCCGAGGGTCGGCCCCGGGGTCGACGGGTGAGGGCGGGGGGACGCGGTGCGCCGAGTGGTCCTTCAACTGCATACGACCCTCGACGGCCTCGCGGACAGCCGCCAGGGGTTCGTTCCCATCCAGGACCGAACGTACTGGAAGGCGCTGGATCGGGCCCTCGCGCAGACCGCTGCCTCGAGCGTCGACGCCCTGTTGATGGGCCGGGGAACTTACCGGCAGTTCGCCGCGTTCTGGCCCCAGGTGGCCACGGACCCGAACGCGCCCAAGGACTGGAAGGAACAGGCACGCCGTCTTCACGAGATCCCGAAGATCGTGTTTTCGAGGTCGCTGGCGAAGGCGGACTGGAACCGCTCGAGGATCGTGCGCGGCGACGTGGGGCGAGAGATCGCGCGGCTCCAACGGCAACCGGGCCAGAACCTGCTCGTTCCTGGTGGCGTGGAGTTCCCGAGGTCCCTCATCGAGCGGGATCTCATCGACGAGTACCTTCTCTCGGTGGTACCGGTTATCGTCGGCGAGGGTCGGAACCGACTGTTCGGCCGCCTCGCCGGTCCGCGCAACCTCGAGCACGTACGAACCTGGACGTTCGATAACGGCGTGGTCCTGCACCAGTACCGACGGGCTCGCTGAGTGCGGCCCGCGGGTCCCGGCGGGCGGACAGGGCACGGAGACGCGTTCTCGTCGCGCGCGGCGGCGACTCCTATCGGAGTGGGGCCCCGCCGGTGAGGCCGAGGATCCGTCGCGGGAACGAGATCGGCCAGTATCGTCGGCAACGCGTCGAGCTTTCGCGCGCCCCCCTTCCGACGGGCGCCAGGGAACGCCCGGCGAGCTCCGTGTCACCGGTCAGGGGAGTTGCGGTCGGAGGATCCGACCGTCACCCGGGGCTCGCACCCCCCAGCGCGCGCGCGGCGGCCGGGAGGTCCCGCAGTCGGACTGCGGCGCCGACTCGCCACGGGCTCGACGAGGGGGATTTCTCGCAGATCAGCGCGCCCTCCTCCCAACGCTCGAGGCTCGGCGCGCGGACCTCGAAGGAATGGTCGAACGCCCACTGCCCGCGCCCGGGCCGAGTGGTGATCCCGAAGAACGGCAGCAGGCCGCCCTTCACCATCGCCTGGAGGAACGGCGCCACCTCTTCGGGCGTGCTGGGATAGTACCGCCGGACCAGATCGACGTTGGCGATCCCGAGGGCCCGCGCCGCGCTCTTGCCCTGCTGGTAGCCGATCAGCTCCTGGGTGACGTCGGGGAGCCGGAGAAAGTCCGCGAGCAGCGACGACTGCCGTTCCCCGGCGCTCAAGAGCGAGGTGAGGGCCATGTTGGCGATCGCCTCGTGCGGCTGGAGCTCCATCGGATCGCCCACGAGGTAGGCGCGCTCCTTGGCGATCCACCCGAGGTCGACGGGGGTCGGGGCGCCCTCGGCTCCGCCCGGCGCGACCACCTGCACCCAGAACGGCTCGGGGTCGTTCGCCCGCACCATGGCGAACAGGAGCCGGTTGACCACGGCCCGGTGCTCGCCCCACAGGACGGTCGCGCCCGGAGGGCGGCTCAGCTCGGTAAAATCCAGCGGGCTGGGCTCCAGCAGCACCGGCGTTCGCTCCTCTACCGGTGACCCGCCCTATATACTCATGGAGCGGCGCGCACGGGCCTCGCCTCGGCCGGCCGGAGGCCGGTCGTCCCGCCGGGCCCCGGTCCGCCGAAGCGCCGGCTCACTTGGTCGTGGGGTCGGGCAGGTAGTACCGCGACAGGAGCTCGAGGAACCTCAGGTCCCTCCTCGCCCCGGCGAACAGTGGAGAGAGGCGGATTCGCGCGAGCTGCAGCGTGTGCTCCTTGACGGCGAGGTGCATGCACTCGAAGAACCGGTCCAGGTCCCCGAGCGCGTAGTAGATGAACCCGATGGAGTTGTGCGAGCGCGCGCTGCCCTGGTACCGCGCCTCGCTCATCCGGGCGATCACCTTCATGGCGGTGGCCCGGTCGCCCTGGACCCCGGCGAGGTAGCCTCGGCAGAGCAGCGCGTTGTCGCTCGTGGGCGCGATGCGCTCGAGCTCCCGGACGCTGCGCTCCGCCTGCTCGAGATCCCCGGTGTAGATGTAGTACTCCACGAGCCCGCGATAGGCGTTGATCGGACTCTGCTCCGCATGCCTCTTCCAGTGCGCGAGGGCGTCGTCGAGGCGACCCGAGGAGAAGTACGCGTCGCCGAGCCGGCGGATCGTCTCCGTCGAGAGGGGGTCGAGGTGGTAGGCTTCCTCCGCCTGGAGGATGTAGGACTCTCGTACGCCGAAGGTCGCCGCCATCGCCGTGAGGATCGAGTGACCCTGGGCCAGGTTCGGGTTCAGCTCGAGGGCCCGTCGCACCTCCCGGTTCAGCACGTCGGACGGCTCGTCGGCCATGAAGGCGAGCTCGCCCCGCGCGGCGTGCGCCTCGGCGAGGTCGGGGTCGACAGCGCAGGCCTTCTCGGCGGCCGCCCGGCCGAGCTTGATGGCTTCCATCCAGGGCGTGAACCCCTCGGCGCCGAGGCCGATGTAGGCGCGGGCGAGGCCGGCGTACGCCCGGGCGAAGGTCGGGTCGGTCCGGATCGACTTCTGGAAGAACGCCACCGACTGCCGCAGCGAGTCCTCGTCCTGGTGCCACATCAGCGCCGTTCCCTGGAGGTAGTCCAGGTAGGCCTCCGTCGCGGTCGGCTTCTCGAGGGTGGGAACCGGGGCTCGGGCCTTCTCCAGGCTGCGGGGCAGCGAGGTGGCGACCTTCGTCGCGATGTCGCTCTGGACCGCGAAGATGTCGTTGAGGTCGTCATCGTACTTCGATGTCCACAGGTGCTCCTCGGTCCCGACATCGATGACCTGGACGGTGACCCGGATCCGGTTCGCGGCGCGCCGGACGCTGCCCTCGACGATCGTGCCGACCCCGAGCTCCTTGCCGATCGTCGCGACCGACTTGTCGGTCTTCTTGTAGCCGATCACGGACGTCCGGGCGATCACCTTGAGGCCCGGGACGAGCGAGAGGTTCGCGATCAGCTCCTCCGTCATCCCGTCCGCGAAGTACTCGTCGCTGGGGTCCGGGCTGATGTTCGCGAAGGGCAGCACCGCGAGCCGGCTGGGATCCGGAGGGCTCGAGTCCTCGGCCGCGGCGGGGTGACCATTGTCGCTCCACGGCAGCACCACCCGGTAGACGTCGATCGGCGACTGGAGCCCCTTGAGCTCCTGGGCGGGGAGCTTAGAGAACTTGTCCGGCACCTTGGTGCGGACCTGGTCGTAGACGGCCCCCGAGACGCAGATGCCGCCCGGTTCTGCGAGCGGTTCGAGGCGGGCCGCGATGTTCACCGCATCGCCGAGGATGTCCGCGCCGTTGCGCACGACGTCGCCGAGATGGACCCCGATCCGGATCCGGATCGGGGCGTGACCGCCCTCGGAGTTCTGTTCGAAGAGGCGACGCTGGATGTTGACCGCGCACTGCACGGCCCGCAGGGCGCTGTCGAACTCGACGAGGAACCCATCGCCCGTGGACTTGATCTCGTGCCCCTGGTGGAGCGCCAAGAGCGGGCGGACCAGCTCGGCTTGCTGTCGTAACGAGTCGAGCGCCCGGCCCTCGTTGGCCTGCGTGGACGCGGTGTAGCCCACGGTGTCGGTGAACATTACGGCCGCGAGACGGCGCCCGGTCGCCACGTGAATTGGATGACATCCATGAGATAAGGGTGCGGTCATCGCTCGCCGCCGCCCCTCGCCCGAGCGAGGGCGGCCGCCGGGCCGCGGAGGGCGGTCCGAGCGCTCGGCCGCGCCGGCGCGAACAAGTAGGTCCGTGCGGTATACGGTTCGCGGAGGCGCGCGACGATGGTGTATGTGAAGGACGAAGGGAGCCTGTTCGACGCGCCGATCGACTTCGTCTGGAAGTACATCTTCGGCGGAGCGGACCACGATTCGGCCCACACGACGACCCGGAGCCCGACGTTCGGCAAGGTGTCGGAGATCACCTTCACGTATGGCTCGGAGCGGCACCTACGTGGCGTGTGGGCGCCGGATAAGCTGCGCATCTCCATGTTCCCGCCGGTGGCCGTCGCGACCGAATGGCTGGAGGGGGTCCTGGCGGACTCGAAGCTGGTGTACGTGTACTCGCCCGCGGGCGACCAGACTCGCATCGATGTCTACGGTGACTTCCGGTCGAAGACGCTGCCCGCATCCGAGGTCGAGGCCGCCGCCCGCGAGTTCCTCGAGACGGAATTCCGGGACGACGCCTCCGCGATCCGAAGAGCGTACGCCAAGGAAATGGGTTCCACCGGGACACGCGACGGGTGACCGGCGTCGGGCCGCGCCCACGCCGCGGCCAGCCCTCCGAGAGTCGGCAGCTCGCGGGAGCGAAGGCGACCGGCCGCTCGGCCGGACTCGGCGGGTGGGACTTCTTGGCCATCCGCCTCCCCAGGATCGGGTTCGCCGACACCGCGGAGGGTCCCTCCCGGCGCGGCTCCGACGCGGTCGGGCAGCGCCGCTAGGAACCGCCGCACGGCCCCTCACGCCGCGGCGACCGGGCGAGTAGCGCCTGATCTCGCCAGGTGGTTTGGCGCCACGCCGTAACCTAGCGGTTGAACTCGTCGACCTTGTCGCCGCCGGGCAAAGGACCGAGCGCGGAGGGACGGGTCACGCGCGCCCCCGACCGTTATCTTCCGACGGCGCTGCGCCAGGCAGGGCGGGCGAGTGACGGACGCGAAGGGAAGCATCCTGCACCAGCAGGCGCTCACGGTGATGGGGTTCTTCACGGGCCTCGTCCTGACCTCTCTGGTCCTGATCCTCGACTCGCCCGGTCCGTTCCATGCGCCGATCGGCGACCTTTCGGGCCAGCAGTACTTCGAGCTCGTGACCACGTACGTGGCGGCCGTGGGCGCCCTTAGCAGCGTCGGGATGATCGCGTTCCTCGAGGTAGCGGGCGGTCTCGCTCCAACCTTCAGCTTCGTCGACCGCCTCGCCACGAGCCTATTCTTTCTCAGCGTCTTCGGTTTCATGGGGATCCTCCCGCTCCTCCTGGCCCCGTTCACTCACGCGGGCGCCGCGGCGATCCTCGCCCTCGAAGCCGTGTTGCTCGCGGTCTACTTCGTCGGCCGCGTGATCGCGCGCGACCGACGTGGCGTCCCCGACCAGGGACCCGTGGGCCGGTAGGTGGCCTCGGGAGGAACTCCCTCGGCCGATGGGTCCATACGACCGAGCTCCCGTAGCTCCAACGGGTTCTCGTGCGGAATCTCTGGCCCATCTTTTTCCTGGCGGCCCTGACGCCATGCGTCGAGTTCTTGACCGGCTCCACTTCGTTCCTGGGGCTGTTCGCCGCACTGCCGATGTCGGCGATCCCCTTCGTCGCGATCACGCTGCCCGGTTACATTTTCCCCGTCCTGCTGATCCGGGACGCGCTCGTCGCGTGGTCCAAGGGATGGGCCTCGTTGCTCGGCCTCGGCATCGCCTACGGGGCCGTGAACGAAGGCCTCCTCGCCAAGACCTACTTCGTAGTGAACCCGCTCTCCCCGCCGCTCGGACCCGGGGGTGGGCTGGGCCGGTGGCTTGGCGTGAACTGGCCTTGGGTGACCGAGATCTCGCTCTTCCACATGGTCGTCAGCATCTCGGTGCCGGTCGTGCTCGGCTTCCTGATCTTCCCCGAGACCCGCGCGGTGCGTTTCTTGAGCCGCGGCGCGATCCGGTGGATGATTGCCTTCCTGCTCGTAGAGATCACCGCGATCATCGCGCTCCAGTCGATCGTGGGCGACTATCGCAGTCTGCTGCCCCTTTACCCGCTCCCGATCGCGGTCGTCCTGGGCGGGATCTATCTCGCGCGCCGGATGCCGCGGCCCGATTCGCGCCGGACTCTCGAGGGAGGCTTCGGCCGCCCCGTGCCCCTCGGGCTGGCGGGGCTGGGGTTCTTTGTGGTCATGTTCCTCCCGATCCTCGGATTCTTCCCCATCGCGTTCGTCGCGACCCCGGTGCTCGCGGACGGACTCTACCGACTGGGCGCGGCCTCGGGGGTGGTCGCAGCGGTCTATCCGCTCGCTTGCGCCGGCCTCGCGATGCGTTTCTTCTCGCGGTACACCCTCGGGGACGTCCAGCTGCTCGCGCTTGTCACCGGTGTGATGATCGTGCCGATGGCCCACGCAGTCTCGACGCTCGACTTCGCGGTAGGCGCCCCGGTCGCGGCCGCGCTCTACCTGGCGGCGATCCTGCTCGCGCGAAGCCGGATCCTGAAGCGCGCGGAGTCGCCGACGACTTCCGCGGCGGTCTGAAGGACCTCAGCCCCGCAGATAGGTCTGGTCCTCGGCGTCGATCGTCTCGAGGACGCGCTTGAGGACAGTGCCTTGCGGCAGGAAAAACGGCACGACCGTGATCCGCAGCTCCCCACGGGACTGGATCCGGGTACCTCCCGCGGCCTCCGAGTAGGTGTTCTCCATCCAGGAGCCGAGTGCATAGGGTCCCGTCCCCGCCACGATCTCCCATCGAAGCATATCCGGCGGTCGCGCGGTGTATCGCCACTGGGACGACAGCAGCCGTCCCCGGGCGTCGATCGAGCGCTCGAGCGTCGTGGACGCGCCGGTCTGTCCGATCGTTCGTTGCTGTCGGATGAGGGGGTGGATGCGCGAGATTCGCGTGTCGTCCGTGTGGTCGCGCAGCAGTTGCCAGACGCGATCTCGGGGGAACGGAAACACTTCGTCGTGCTCGTATCGAACCATGCGCCCGACCGGCGAGATCCGGAGCGTACATAATGAACGCACGCTCGCGCGGCAACCGATCCGGGCAAGGCCGGTCACCGACGAGTTGGGACCGATCGACTACCGTCGCACGACGAACTCGACCCGACACTGGGCCCAGGCTCTCCGGTTCGTCCAAGGGCTACCGAGGTACACCTCGCGGACCGCCCCCACGGATCGAATCGTGCCGTCCTTTCGACGGGCGCGGGTCCAATCGATCAGCCCGTGGTAGACGAGGCGCGGCGAGATCCGCTCGGGGTCGAACGTGACGGTAGCTACCCACTCGGACGGCAGGGTTCGCAGACGGATCCGCCCGTCGGAGGCGGGGTGTCCCCCGATCTCGAGACACGCCTCCCAGCGGTGGCGGCCGCGGTCGACGAAGATCCAGCGGCCGGTGCGCAGATGGTGGTGCGCTGCCCAGCGGACGAGCTCCGCGAACTCGGTCCGAAGATTGTCCTCCTTCCACCGCCCGATCCGGACGATCGAAGCGACGCGGCGGCGGCGAGCTCGCGCCAGAGAGAAATCCACCCGACAGGACCTCTTCATGGGGTCGCGGACCGTGGAGGCATGCCCGGCGCGGGAGATAGGCTTGGAGCCGTCCGTGGGCGGCTGCACGCAGTTATCCGCGGACGACGATCGCGCTGTCGTGGCCGTCGTGGACGCTCGCGTCCGGGTGCATCACCCCTGTCCGTACTGCGACCTCTCCGGGGAGTTCCCGCGCACGCTCCTGCTGCTATGGTGCGACAACCGTCGCGATGTCTTCGTCGCGTCCTCTCCTGACGAGGGAGAGCTACGTCGCGTGGTGCGGGCGTTTCGGGCCTCCTTTCGTGCCCGAACGCTGCTCGAGAGCGGCAAGGACGCCGTGGTGAGCCTGGCAGAGTTCGAGTGGGCCGACCCGCCCTCGGTGACCGGCATCGCCCGGAAATCCGGGGTCTGGGTCCTGCACCCGGTCGTCTACTTCGGAGGCACCGAGACCTACCGGCTCGTCTCTCCCTCGAGTTCGCGCCTGAACGCGTTCCTGCAGCGGGTGCGGCGGCTCGGCGACCTCGAACTCCTCTCGGTCTCCACCCGGGCCGACATCGGTGATGTGCGGGACCTACCGGCGGCCGCGGTGCACTTCTTCGAGGGTCTCACGGACCGACAAGCTCGGTCGCTGGTCGCCGCGTTCGAGGGCGGTCTGTTCGATGTGCCCGCCCGGTCGAGTTGGGACGCGGTCGCCCGGAACGAGGGCCTGTCGTGGTCCACTTTCGGAGAGCACCTGCGAAAAGCCCAGCTCCGACTGCTGGCCAACAGCTACTCGGCCCTGAAGGCGCGCAGCGGTCGTGCGGAGACCCCGGTCCTGCTGCCGCGGATCGGGTCCCGTCGCCCGAGTCGTAGAGCCCCGTTGCGGGGAACGCGCTCGACCGGAGCCCCGGACGGCTAGGAGACGGATCGACGGGATCCGGCTCGGCGGGCGCCGAACAGACCCAGCCCTTCGCGCCGGCTGGGTTCGGAGTTCCCCCGTCGCGCCCAACGGGCCAGCGCGGGGCACAGATTCCCTCCCGGGCCGTGATCGATGATCACGACGGCGTGCGGACCGAGGAGGGGATCGAGCCGCTCCAGCTCGCGAAACGTGGCGCCGCATTCGTGGGGGACATCGTACACGAAGAGACCGATGCTCGGTAGCTGCTCGGCCAGCAGCGGAAGCACGTCCGCCTTGTCGCCGAGGCGCAGGTCCCAGCCCCGGCGAAGCCGGGGGGGAACGGCCCATCCGGTCGCCCGCCCTGGCGGCAGGCTCCACGAGAAGCGGGTCCGCTTCCGGTGCGCGCGGGACGGGGCTTCGTGCGAGGGCAGATCGACGGAATGGAGGCGGCCGGAGCCGTTGCGTTCGAGGGCGCCCAGCAGGTAGGCCGACGACACTCCGGAGGAGACACCGACCTCCACCACGTGGTCCGGCTGCATCAGCCGCACGAGCGCGTAGAGCTCCAGCGGGGCGTCAATCTCGATGTAGGACTCCCGGCCCTCGCGTGCGTGCTGGCGGGCGAGGTAGGAGTAGATTCGCGTTTCGTTCCGGGCCTCCGCGATGGCAGAGTCTGCCTCCGCTGCGGATCTATCGGAAAGTCGCGCGACCCATCCGCCGTCGGGATCTATCTCGGGCTGCATGGCCGGAGCATCCTCACGGCCCCTCGAGGTCGGACAGGTCGCCGATCCACTCCCTCGCGGTCTCGATCCCGGGGCGGGCGGACCGTATGCGCGCGAAGGCCGCGTCGAGCGTTATCCCCTCCGTCCGATGCAGGTACCACGCCGCCGCCAGCGGCGACCGGCGAATGCCGTGCCCGCAGAAGACGAGCACCGGGCGCCGATCGGAGCGCGCCGCGCCGATCGCGACCGCGAGTCGGTCGAGGTTCCGAAGGATCGCGCGGTCCGACGCGGCATCGTAGATCGGGATGTGCTCAGTGGACGACAGGTCCTCGGGCGCCTCGTCGAGCACACAGAACTTCACGCCCGGGAATCCGCTGGCGTCCTTTCGGCCACCCACGAACAGGCCAGGACCTACCTCCGACGGACCGGATCGCTTCGCGCTGGGCTTCGCCGTGGCCGATGTCTTCGCTGACCCCATGAGACCACCGGTGCTCAGGATGGTGCCGAGGCGCTTGTCTCTTGAGCCGCCCCCGGGCGGTCAGTGCGCGACGGTCACGGTCCGTGACGTTGGCGGGGGCGATTCCCGCCAAGGGGCGAGCATGCCTTTGGCGGAGCCCACCTGCTCCGGCCCCCATCGAATCAGGCGGAGTGTCAAAGCACTTCGGGCCGTCCTCCCGATGCGGCTGGCGGAGCATCTTGATCCGCCCACCGCACGACGGCGAGCCCGGCCGGACACGAACGGCCGCATCCGGCCGATCAGGATCGTCCGCCCGCGGAGGCCGGTCGCGAGCGAAGCTCGGACCATGAGGACTCCGGTCGGGTCGCGAGCCGCGGGTCCGGGGTCGCCGGCCCCGATCGACCCCGGACCCACCGCGGTGCCCCGATGGCGCGGACCGTCACTTCCAGCGAGTGAGGATCGTCTCGCGGTCGAAGAGACGCCGTCCCAAGGAAAACAACAGCAGCCCGATCACGGCGAGGATCCCCGCGAGGAGAAGCGAGTTCCGGGCGTCGAGCGGGAAGACCTGGATCTCGGCCGCGACGTAAAGGATGATGAGGGGAAGGAACAGGACCCCCGACATCTGCTGGGCCGATCGTACGTCCTGGACCCGGGACGAGATCGCGACCGACCCCTCGATCGCCACAATGGCGACCAGCGGCGCGAGGACGAAGACCTGGGCCACGATCGTGAGGTTGGGATAGTAGTAGTACCCCAGGGGACCGCGGGTGATCGCGTCGATGAGCCCCATGTACGCGGCCGCGCCGGCCCAGATCGCGATCATCGACGGCAGCCACGCGGCCAGGACCTTTCCGAGGAGGATCTCCCCGTCCGTGCTCGGTGTGGCCAGCAGCGGCTCGAGACTTTTCTCGACCTTCTCGCCGACGATGCTGTAGGCGGAGATCGACGTCGGCAGCATCGCCCCACCGATCACGAACCAAAAGCTGAACGCGTCCACGAACGAGATGATGGTCGCCGAACCCACCGGCGGGCTCTGGACCGCGATGACGTGGACGAGCGCCGGAAACCCGAGCGCCACGCCCACGGGCAGGGCGATAAGCGCGGCGAAGATCGACCGTCGTCGCCGAATGAGCGTGAGGTCGTGTCGGGTGATCGCCCAGGCCTGGGACAGTCTCATGTGGCGGGCTCCGACTCGCGGACCAGCCGGAGGTAGACGTCCTCGAGCGACGCCGATACCTGGGTGAGCTCGATCAGGTTGCCCCCGGCCGCGACCACGGTCTGCGCGAGCACCGGGTTCTCCGAGTCCGGGTCCTGGACCGACAGGATCATCGTGTCGCCGTCCACCTCGAGAGCGCGGCCGGGGAATCGAGCGCGCACGGCCGCGAGGATCGCTTCGGACAGCGGCGCCATGCGAACCTTCGTGCGGCCCCCCCAGATCTGGGACTTGAGCTCGGAAGGGGACCCCACGCTCAGGAGCTGCGTGCGCAGGATCCCGACACGGTCGCAGATCCGCTCCGCCTCGTCCAGGTGGTGGGTGTTGAGGAAGATCGTGCGCCGCTCCTTCTTCAGTTCGAGGATGAAGTCGCGGACGGTCTTCGCGGCCTCCGGGTCGAGGTTCGCGGTGGGCTCATCGAGAAACAGGAGCCGGGGGTCGTGCACCAGGGCGCGGGCGATCGCCACCTTCTGCTTCATCCCCTTCGAGAAGGTCGCCACGGGGGCGTCTCGCCGCTCCCACAGCTCGAGCATCCGCAGCAGGCGCTCGATGTTCTCCCGCATCCGGCCCGGATCGACGCGGTAGAGTCGGGCGAAGTACGAGAGGTTCTCGTAGGCGCTCATGCCCTCGTAGAGGCCGACGTTCTCCGTCAGCAGACCGATCTGCGAGCGAAGTCGGAGTTCGTCGGCCGGATCCCCGAGGGAGCATCCGGCGACCTGGCCCGAGCCGCGGGTCTTCGAGATGAGGCTGGACAGCATCCGGACCGTGGTCGTCTTGCCCGCCCCGTTCGGTCCGAGAAAGCCAAAGACCTCCCCTTCGTGGATGTCGAGGTTCAGGTTCTCGACGGCCGTCACGCTCCCGAACTGCTTGGTGAGTCCTTCGGTGTGGATCACGACGCCCGCCTCGAACGGTCGACTCCCCTGACCCCCTAAATCTCTTCGTGGCGCCGCCTTGCGCCCGGCCCCGGTACGACCACTGCGCCCGAGTCCTTACGGGGCAGGGCCGTTCGCCGGTCGATGTCGGAGAACCGTGCGTCGCGCCCCCCCGGGACGGCCGCAGGGTCAACTCCGATCTCCGCCGGGCACCTGAAGGGAGGAGGCGGGGAGGCCCGTCCTCGTCAACTCCGCGCCTTGACCGGGCCGGACGGCGTCGGCCGGCCGGGTCGCGGTGACATCGACGACGCGGGGGTTGACCCACGACGTCCGGTTCGCCGGCCGAGTTTCTTCCTGCGAACGTCGCGCCTGCGAGGCACGTCTGCCAACGCCGCCGCTTCCGGGAGGGACGCCGCGTACTCGATGAGCCGCATCCCACCCCAGTTCCGGTACCGGCCGGTGCGCCGGAAGCCCTGGCGCTCGTAGAATCGCATCGCGCGTCGGAGCGGCGGGGTGGTTTCGAGCGTGACGCGGTGACACCCCCGACGATGGGCGAAGCGCAGCGCGGCGCGCAAGAGACGGTTCGCCACCCCCGTCCCCTGCCGTTCGCGAGGGACCGCCATGCCCCGGAGGCGGGCGTGGGACGCGGCGCTCAGGCGGACCGACACGGTGCCGAGAATCCGCGAGTGGGTGTCCGTCGCGACGAGCACGTGCTGAACCCTCAGGCGGCGGGCGAGGCGGCGCGCGTCCAGCACGGTGGCCGAGAACGCCACCGCGGTGTAGCGACGACGATAGGGCGCGAACGCATCGCGGAGGCAGGCGAGGATCGGGGCGACGTCGGATAACCGCGCGCCACGAATTCTGATGCGCCGCGCTTCTCGTGCCATGCCAGCTCCGACACGCGTCCACCGGCGATATGGATGTCCCCTGCCCCGACGCCGACCCGGTCGGGGGGTTCACCCCCTTCGGGCGAGCCAACGCAACGCGGCCGACATGCATCGACCCGACGACCGGAAGCCTGCGCGATTCGCGCGAACCCGAGACCGCCGGCGGTCAAACTCATTATCTCAAGGTCCTGCGAGGTCATCCGCGGAGAATCGGCATGGATCCCAAGCGGTCGAAGCACCGGCCGAGTGTGCGTACCGGTCTCTCTCGGACCGAGCGCGCGGCCTGGGCCCAGACCTACGCGCGGACCCGCTACTCGAGGCTGCCCTGGTTCTCCGTCCGGCCATCGCCGCTGCTCGTTCGCGCCGTCCGGGAGCGCTGGCTCACGACCTCGCGCCGCGTGCTCGACGTCGGTTGCGGTGCTGGAACGAACGTGCTGTGGTTGGCGCAGCGGGGATTTCGGGCGTTCGGGGTCGACATCGCCCCGGGGGCGATCGCCGCGGCCCGCTCGCGGGGTGAGGCCGCCGGTGTGCGGGCGAGTTTCCAGGTCGGGGAGGCGACCCGCCTACCGTTCCCTCGTGCGCACTTCGGAGCGACGATCGACTTCGGCTGCTTCCACTCCCTTCCGCTCCGTCTTCGGGCGCGCTACGCAGCGGAAATCGCGCGCGTCCTGCGTCCGGGCGGCACGTTCGTGCTGGCGTGGATCGGGAGAGAGGAGACCCGATCGTACGGGCCACCCCATCGTCCCTCGCTGAACGAGGTGACGCGCGTCTTCGAGCCTCGGTTCGTCTTTTCGTCCGTCCAGCACCACCCACCGGAGGCGCAGGGCGCCTGGAGGACGCCGGGGGGTTCCCTCGCGCTCTATGCGGCTCGTCTCGTGCGGCGAACGGCTCCGCAGCCGCGCCCCCGGTGACCGCTGCGACCCCCTCCTCGCGGTCCGCCATCGCCCCGCGCGAAGGCCCGGCGCTCGCCGCGGCGGCGCCCGATCCCGGCTCGCTTCAGGATCGGTCCGGTCGGATCCGGCGCGACTGCTGCGCGGTGCTCACGCTCAGCGCAACGATCAGGACGCCGGACCACGACGCGGCCGGGACCTGGAGCTGCACGTGCAGCGTCTGATTCGCTCCGGCCCCGACCGTGATCGGCGCGTTTGACGAGGTCACCAGAAAGCCGCTGCTCGCCGTGGGGCTCGAGAAGGTGCAGGTGCCGTACGCGGCCTGGTTCACGAGCCCGTCGGTGACGTTGATGGAGCTCCCGAGCGGCGCGTCGGTGCCCGCCGCGATCGACAGCGTCGGGTCACCCGAGCAGAGCGACCCGGTCAGGTCCCACTCGATGGAGTTGATGACCACGCGATCGGGCCCCGTCCCGGGGCTCGAGGCCGGGGCGGCTGGGCTGAACACCCCGATCGCATAGAGGAAGCTCACGACCACCAGCACGGCCACGACGGCCACGATGACGCCCAGGACGGGGCGCGGACGATCGGACGGCGCGCGGCTCGACCTCAGGACGGTCGCATCAGACTCCTCGGGCATCCGGGCTCGGGCCCCCGAGGCGAGGGTCCGTATTAGGGTCAGGGCCTCCCCGGAGTCGATGCTGTGGTGCCCGACCGTCGGCCATCGTACGCGACGCCCTCGCACGCTCCGCCACGGGGGCCCGCTGTTTTCGCAAGTTACAAATATCGTGGCTTGAGAATTCATTCCTCATGGCGCAAGTCCTCACGGACCCCGCGAGTCTCCCGGTCGGATGCCACGCGCTCGGCATCTACTCCGACGCGAGCGAGCAGGAGAGCCATGCGGTCCGATTCCTCTCGGGAGCCCCGGCCGGAACCCCGGCCGTCTACTTCGTCCACGACCCGAAGATCGCCGAGCAGTACAACGCACGCCTGGCCCACGACGTCCCCGACCGTGCCGGCAGCGTGGTGTCCCTGGGTCACGAGCAGGTCGAGCCCGACCACGGTAAGCTGCGTCCCGCCAAGGAGGTTCGCGAGTACATTTCCCATCACCCGCAAGGGATGACGGCGGGCGGGGACACGCTATCGATGTACCTCGCTCCGGACACGGCCGACGCCCACCTCGAGTACGAGAGCTGGTTCGATGACCAGCCCCGCGACGCCTCTCGATTCATCTGTCCGTACGATATCCGGAGCATCCCGATCGACGCGGCGCCCGAGATCCTGAGCGACCTCGGCCGTCACCACTCCCACGTGGTCCTGTCGTCCTCGCCGGAGCCGGCCGTGCGGCTGCTCCAGCTGTTCATCTTTGGGACCCGGGCCGACGTGCCGGACCGGCTCGGAGCGGACCTGCGGTGGGCGCAGGAGAAAGAGTACCTCCGGCCGGCGGGTGCTCGCGATTCGCTCGAGCTCACCGACGCCGGACGCGAGATCGTCCGCGAGTGGTCGGATCGGACCACCGTCGACTGGTAGCCCGGCGAGCCTCGAGCCGTCCGGTCGGTGGGCCGCCAGCGCGGCCGCGCCCGAGCCTCCGGCGGGGACTCCCGACGTGGCGATCGAACCGCACTCGCCCGTTCCGAAACTCGACTCCTTCCAGCCGCAGGCGAAGACGCTGCTCCGTGCCGTCGACGCCCGATAGCGCGATCCTTCCTCCCGCCGCGACGACCCGGTGCCACGGCAGGCCGTCGAACCGGTGGAGCGCCCAGACCGTCAGGCGAGCCCCGCCGGGGAACCCGGCGGCTGCGGCGGCTTGCCCATAGGTGATGACACGCCCGCGGGGGACGGAGGCGATCACGGACGCGATCCGTGCCAGTGCCGCGGCTCGACGCGCCGGCTCGTGACGCGGACGTCGGGCCACCACGGGCGCACCTCGGCCTCACCGAGGGGTCGCGGGGATTAAAGGACCGGAAGCCGATCGATCGCATCGCGCCGCCCGCGTCGGGCCGATCCGGGCGGATCGAGGAAGGAGCTGGCCGTCAAGGCCCCGGTCGCGCCGCCACTCGGTGTCGGTAGGGAGCCGTCAGGTGCAGCCCAGCTCGGTCGAAGCGGCCGCGCCCTCGATCACGTGGATGCAGTACTGTTCGATCGTCCAGTCGTAGCTGAAGTCGGCGTTTCCCAGGGCGCCGTCCTCCGAGCCGAGGTTGGCCTCGTCCCAGTGGAACGCACCGAAACCGTCCGTCGGCCCGGTCCAGCAGGAGGTGCCGGGCATCAGGGACTCGACCTCGGAGAGCACCGCGCTCAGGTTGACCCCGAGCTCCCCCGCGGCGAGCCCGTGCGTCGCCTGGCCCCCGTAGGAGAAGTCGAAGCTGATGTTCGCGTTGGAGCTGTTGTCCGCGCCGTGGCAGTAGTATCCGACGTCCCACGGCTCGAGCGCCAGCGTCGAGTTCACGAGGGTGGGGGTCTCCCAGTGGATCCACTGGAACGGGTAGCTGATGTTGTGGGCAAGGAACAGCTCGACCTCCACGAACGGACCGACCTCGAAGACCGGCGGCAGGCTCTCGGTGAGGAACTCGTCGAGCGATAGGTCGTAGCCGTCGACGTCGGCGGTCGCGGGAGCGGAGAAGGAGTAGTGCGTCGTGAACCAGACGTTTTCGCCCGTAACCGCGCCCACGGTCTGCGGCAGTTCCCAGCTCGAGCTCTGGTTCGTGTAGGTCGAATCGGCGCCCAGCCAGGCGTTCACGCCGTAGGTGATCTGGGGATAGGAGAACCAGCCCCCCGCGGATCCGACGTGGCTCCAGTTCGCGTAGGCGTACATCTCTCCCGATTCCGCGCCGTAGCACATCCCGACGTGCCCGATCGTTCCGCTCGGGACGTTGTAGGTATTGGCCTGGAGCACGCCTTCCTGGAGGGGAAGCGTCGGACGCGGGACGCCCGGGGTCCCGGTGATGCACGCGGACTGGGTCCCCGGCGACGGCAGTAGCGGGATCTCGCCGTTCGGAGTGGGGACACCGGTGCCCCGGTTCGCGGGCTTACCGGCGGGGAGCAGAACGGCGACCGCGACGATGACCAGGACGGCGGTGGCCACGGCCGCCGCGGCGATCCGCCACCGAGCTCGGAGCGGCCGGGGGATCCCGCCGGACTCGGAGGTCCCGGTCATGGACGAACGAGCGGTGTCGCCGGGTCTTGATGGTTGTGACCCGCGAGGGACGATCCACCGAGTGCGAGGCGCAGGGGAGTTCACGGTCGGCCCCGCTCGTCGTGCGCTGGGCCCTTAGGGTCTATGGCCGGACGGAGGCGCGCGCCCGCGGAGCGCAAACGGTCAACTACTCGCGCCCGCTGTCGGACCGTTGAGGTCCTCCATGAAGTGCGAGGGATGTGGAGCGGAGCTAGCGGCCGGCGCGAAGACGTGCGCGGCGTGCGGTCGACCGACCTCGTTCGGTCAACGGGCCGAGGCGGAGACCGAGCACGTGGCGGAGAAGACCGGCGAGGTCGCGGGCAAGGTAGGTCGAGGCATCGTCGGCGGAGTGAAGGGGCTCGCCTCCGGGGCCAAGAAGGGCTTCAAGGGATCGGAAGAGGAGAAGAAGCCGTAGCGCGGCGTCGTGGTCGCTCCGGCCACCTCGGGGCCGCCAGGCCCTGGCATCGCGGCGCGCGCCCTCCCGGGCCGGCCCGCCGTGGCGCTTGCACCGGAGCCGGCCGCATTGGGGGGCGGTGTCCGACCCTCCGGCCCCGGGTCCTCGTCGGAACGCGGCCTAGGCGGGAATGAACGTCAGGATCCAGATCAATAGGATCAGCGCGATCAGGAACGTGGCGGAGTTACGCCACTGGGCCGCGCGCACGACGCGAGACTGTCCATCCGACAGCTCCCCGGCCGGCATACCGATGACATAGCGCAGCCTGATCCCCGCACCGGTGGCCACGGCAGCCAGGCCGAGCGTCCAGAGGATCCGTGTGACGAGCACCGCGTCGTACAGGATACCGACGTTCGGGGTCGTGGACGGGTTCAGCCCGATGACACCGACGAGCGTGCCCACGAAGACCAGCAGGAGACCGAGCGCCTTGGCGCCGAAGGCGAGCATCGACCAGTCGAGCGGTCTCGGCGACGCGCGGGTCGTCGGCGGGAGGGAGGCCCAGCCCGGCGGTGGGGGCGGTGGGGTCGAGGTCGTCGGTTGCGCAGCGGACACGAGGGAGCCTCAGCCCGAGGCCGTTAAAACCGTTACAACCCGGTCGTGGCAGGGTCGAACTGGCTCGCCGGACCGCCGCCCGGCTGCGCCGCAGGGTCCGGCCGGAGACGCCATCGCGTTCCGCGAGAGCACGGCGCAAAGCGGGATGTAGCGCGCGGGGCTCGGCGCGTCGGGGTCGCGATGGTCTACATCGAGGACACGGGATCGCTGATCGACGCGCCGATCGACTTCATCTGGGAGTACCTCGGTTCGGAAGGGCACGGGGCGGCGCACTCCGGCAGCGCACGGAACTTCCGGGTGCGCGAGACGATCGGCTCGACCGCCGTCGTTGTCGCCGAACGGCGGCTACACGGCCGCTGGTCGACGTTCGTGAGCCGGTCGACGGACTTCCCTCCCTTCTGTGTCTGCAACGAGGAGATCGAGGGGGACTTTGCCGGAACGAAGTTCGTCCTGCTGTACCGGCCCGAAGGCAACGTGACCCGCGTCGACGTGTTCGGGGACGTCCGGTCCAGCGTCTTCGACGGCGCCGAGGCGAAGCGTATCTTCCTCGGCTTCCTGCAGTCAGCCTACGAGGACGACACCCGCGCCATCCGGGACCTGAGGGCCCGCCGAGCGAAGTAGGCGGGAGGCGCCCCCCTGCGGGAGCCGACCCCGACCCCCGGACGCATGCCGGTCGAAGGGAAGGCGTCCCGAGCAGGGTCTCCGTTGGGAATGCTTGATAGGTCGGCGCGGCTGACCCGCGCGAGCGGCGATGCGCGATCCGTGGGCGCGGGGGACCTTCTCGATCGTAGCGTGCGACCCGGCTCGCGACTTCTGGGGGGTTGCGGTCTCCACCTGGCCCCCGAGCGTCGGCGCGATCGTCCCGTGGGCGGAGTGGCGCACGGGCGCGGTCGCGACCCAGGCGGACTCGAACTACCGCTTCGGTCCGGAGGGGCTCGCCCTCCTGCGCCGGGGGCTCGATGCCGAGACGGTCGTGAGGCGCCTGACGCGCGCCGACCCGGGTCGGGACCGCCGACAGCTCGCGGTCGTCGACCGGCGCGGCGGCGTTTCTGCCTGGACCGGAAAGCGGTGCATCGCGCACGCGATGCACGTCGTCGGATCGGGCTACTCCTGCCAGGGCAACATGCTCCGCGCGGCTTCGGTGGTGCCCGCCATGGCCCGTGCCTACGAGCGGTCGCGCGGTACCCTCGCGGCGCGGATGGTCCGCGCGCTCGAGGCCGGCGCCCGGGAGGGAGGCGATCGACGGGGCATGCAGTCGGCCGCGCTCCTGGTCGCCCACCGCGAGCGGTGGATGAAACCGATCTGGCCCGACCACTGGGTCAACGTCCGCGTGGACCGTAGTCGGAGGCCGATCTCCGACCTCGACGCCCTCGTCCGCGCCGACGCCCGTGATACCAAGCGCATCCTGGCCGAAGTGGCACGGGAAGCGCGCACGCGACGCCGGGCGCGGGCCCGCTAGTGCGCGGGCGGCGGCCCCGGCGGCGCCCGTGGCCCCGGACCTGACGTCACGAGTCCCTCGAGCAGGCGGATCGCTTCGGACAGCTTTCGGGCCGTGTCGGTCTCTCCCCGGGACGCGAGCCGGTGTTGCGCGGCTCGTGCGCGACGCAGCACGGATTCCGGGCTCCCGACGGCGCCGGCTCGTCCCCGAGCCCCCTCCGATCCAGGAGTCGGACGGGGCCGGCGGCCCCCCGCGGCGCCCGGTGAGTGGGACGGCCGTCGGGGCCGCCGTCGGCTGGCCAGCGCGACGATCGCTCCGAGCGCGGCGACGGCGAGGGCGACCCCCTCCAGTCCCATCGCCGCCGGCGTCCCGAGCGTGCTGCCAAGGGCGACACCGAGGGCCGACCCCAGCGGCGGGTTGCAGGCGGCGGGGACGTTCTCAATCCCCTGGGTCTGCACCCCGCCGGCGGTGATGTTGTTCGGGCTGCCGCACGTCGCGGCCGTGAGGTTGGCGTCGTCGAGGTCGGCGAAATCGAAGTTCGTGAAGTCCCCGACGTAGCCCGTGAGCACCGCCCAGGCGAGGTCGGCGCCCTGGAGGTCCGCACCCTGGAAGTCGTCGCCCGACATCAGCTCCCCGAGGACCAGGACGAACGTCGGGCCGCTGACGCGCGAGCCCCCGTCGACGGACCCGAGGGCGCTGACGGGGAAGAGGCCGACCGGCCCGGCGGCCGAGAGGTCGACGTTCTGGAGGTCCGCGCCCTGGAAGTCGGTCCCCTCCACGTTCGCGCTCGCGAGGTTCGCGTCCAACAGGTTCGCGCCGGCCAGGTCCGCGTACCCGAGGTTGGCCTCCTCCAGGTTCGCGGCGAGGAGATCATCCCCCACGAGGTCGTAGCCGGCGAGGTCGCAGTGGGCGAGGTTCGCCCCCGGCAGGAACTGCCCGCCGCCGTCGTGCACCTGGGGGCAGCTGACGTAGCTCGCGACCGAGGACGACTCGAGGAGGAAGGTGGCGGTCTCGCCGATCGTCATCGTGGCGGGGAGGCCGACCGCGACGATGTCGCTGGGCAGCCCGACCAGCGACATCGAGATGCTCGGCAGGCCGATCGTCGTCGAGCCGGGCACCAGGCCCAGATGCACGGTCATGGTCACGCTACCGCCCTGCGGGATCGTCACCGAGGTCGGCGCGAGGCTCACGGTGAAGTCGAAGATGTGCAGCTGACCGGGCGGCGTGGTCGACCGAGCGCCGCCGAACGGATCGCTCGCGGTCACCGTGAAGGTGTAATTGCCGAGCGAGCCGCTGGGCGGACCGGCCGTCGTGGCCGTGACCGTCTGGCAGTCCTCGAGCGTCGACGATGTGCATCCGACGAGGGTCGGCGTCATCGTCGCCGCGCTGAGCGTGTACGTCGTGTCCGTCGGTCCGCCGGCGACCGAGATCGACATGTCCGGGATCGCGACCGTGGTCGAACCACCCGTGAGGGTGAGCGTGAGCGCGTAGACCGTCGTCGTGCCGCGCAGCGTCGTGCGGCTGATCGGCGTGAGCACGACGGAGAAGTCGAAGATGTGCAGGTGCGCGCTGCCGGAGCGCGAGCCTCCCGAGGCTTCGGGATCCGTCGCCGTGATCTTGAACGTGAAGTCGCCGAGCGATCCGGACGGGGGGCCGTGCGCGGTGACGGTGAACGAGAATGTGGTCCCACCGAAGCTCGGGATGAAATCGCTGGATCCCCAGGTGTACGATGCGTCCGAGGGGAGGCCGGACTCGGCCATGAGTTCGGACGGGATGCCGGTGGTCGACGAGCCCGCGACCAGGGTCATCGTCACCGAGTACGAGGTCGACTGCCCGCGCAACACCGTCTGGCTCGGGGGCGCGAACGTGATGGTGAAATCGTAGAGATGCAGATAGACGAGCGCGTACTCGTCGAACACACCGAACTGGCCCTGGACGAGGAGGGTCCAGTCGCCGAGCGTGACCGAGGTCGTGGTCGCGATCGACAGGGTGCTGCTCGCGGTCGGCGTGACCGGATCGGACGAGAACGAGGCGCTCGCTCCGGACGGGAGGCCGGAGATCACGCTAAGGGTCACCGGAGCCGGGGTCCCCCCGGTCGTGGTCACGGTCAGCGGAAACTTCGCCGTGGTCCCGGCGAGCGCGGTCACGCTCGAGGGCAACGAGGCGATCGAGTAGACCTGGCTCGCCTCGGCGAACCCGATCCCGGAGCTGGTGGTACCGCAGGGCCCGAGGAACAGGTTGTTCGTCTCCCCGGTGGTCCCGTTGACAACGCAGGCCGGGGCGATGGCACTGCCGCTCGCGTCGGTGATGACGTTCGATACCTCGATCGAGGTCCCCGTGTTGAAGACCGCCTGCGAACCGTCTTCGTTGCCGACGACGTTGAACTCCGACTGGTTCCAGTACTGGTCGAGGTTCAGCACGTTGTCCGGTTCGGGATCGGTGTAGCACGTATCCGCCGGTGGTGTGGGACCCGAGTAGCACAGCTGCGAGACATCCTTGCCGCTGCCCTCGTAGTTCGCATACGCCGAGAACGTGAGATCGCCGAGATCGGTGATCGGATAGTTGGGTGTGGGGGTCCCGATCGTATTGACGGTGCAGTCCTCCGTCATCGACGGATTGAACCAGGTCGAACCGTCGGGCAGCGCGGCCGGACAGCTGGAGAAGACATCGAGGTAGTTGTACAGCCAGAACTCGATGTAGACGTTCCCGCTACCGCCACCGCCGGGGTTGCCGTAGAGGAACTGCTCCCACCCCTGGAACGAGTCGCCGCCGGTGTACGGGCTCGTGGTCCAGAAGACGTTGGTGTTGATCTGCAACTCGAAGCAGTCCGCCAGATTGCCGGTTCCGCCGACACACGCGTTATGCTCGAACGGGGGCACACCGTACCCGCCCGTCTCGCTGGTCAGGCCGTCGATCGCCGGGAAGGATCCGACGGTGCTGCCGATGATCGTGCTCCCGGAGGCCGCGACGTAATCGAGCCCATTGCCCGCGTAACCGACGCCGGGCCCGCCGGAACCGGACGAACTCGCCGGAACCGGGGCGCGGCTCGGTGTCGTGGGCGCGTTCGCCGTCGCCGTCCCTGCGGCGGGCACGGGCGTCGCGCTGGGGGCCACGGCAGGGGCCGGGACGGTCACCGCGCTCGGGAGCGCCCCGAGCGCGGCGCTCGCACTCGGCGCGCCCGCGGCCGCGGTCGGCGACGACGCCGCGACCACGTTAGCGCCGACGGACACGATCGTCGCCGCGGCGATCAGCATGGCGAGCGCCCGGATTCGCACCCTCGCTGGGGGATGCCCTGCGATCATCCGTGCGCCTCCGGCCTTTCGCACCCCCGTGCGAGGACCTCGCGCGGTTTACGAGGTCTCGCTCCTTAAGGCAACCGGTTGGAACCGACCTGTATCCATCACCGGAGTCTTCGTTTCCGCCGTATAGCTACGAAGGCGCCCCGCCGCGGTCCACACTGCGGATTTGCCGCATGGGCCGAGGTGCCCTTGGATCTTCGCCGGAAGAGCGTCGGCCCGGTGACCACGCACCCGGACCGAGGCGCGATCTGGACCGCGCCGCCGCAGGGACGGCTGTTTCAGGAATGCGATGGTGGATGGACGGGACCGCCATCGGGATTGCCGCGCACGTCGAACAGGCGGAACGAGTGGGGGCCCGTGGTGAGCTCGTCCAGCCGGTGCTTCGCGATCACCGGCCGCGTCGCCTCCAGGGCCCGGGCAAGATCGGCCTCGCTCTGGAAGATCGACACCGAGACCTGGGTGCCGGTGCCCCGTTCCTCGAGTACGTAGGCCGCCACGCATCCGGGCTGCCGGCGGAGCGCGGCGGCGTGATCCAGTGCGGCGGCGACGAGTGCCTCCGATTGTCCGGGCTTGGCCGCTCCGAACGCCATGGCGCAGAACATCGGACCGCCTCGCTACGCCGCGCCCGGTGGAACTTCCGGGGGCATCGTCGAGGTCGTCGGCTCCCGACCCCAGACCTCGTGACGACTCGAGCGCCAGACCACCCAGGCGGCCACGAGCAGCACGGTCGCGGCGATCGCGAGCTCCCACCCTCCACTGCCACCCCAGGTCGTGGACTCGCCGCTGGCGTTGGTCGAGCCCCAGAACGCGCCGCAGATCGACGCGCCGGAGCTCGCGCAGCCGGTGATCAGGCCCGGCTGCAGGATCGGGACGACGATGACCGAGACCAGGGCGAGGAGGAGCGCGAGCAGGCTGACGTTGCGCATCACGTTCGAGCGCGACAGCCGGACCAGGCCCCCGAAGGAGGCCATGACGGCGAGCGCCCCGAGCACGAGCGCGAGGATCAGGACGACGAGCGTCAGCGCCAGCGCGCCCTCGTACAGGTTCGCCAGTCCCGCCAGGTCGGTGTGGCTCGCGTACGTGTAGAAGGAGGCGGCTCCATGGGCCCCGACGATCTCCGAGTACGAGCTGCCCGGATAGAAGCTCACGGAGACCACCGACACTCCGGTGCCCGAGAACGTCCACCACGGGCTGGCCGCGGCGAGGCCGGCGCAGATCCCGGCGACAACGTACAGCACGGCGGCCACCAGCCGACGGATCGCGAGTTGCGGAGCCGTGCGCGCCGTGGTCGGCGCGTTCCCGGCCGGCGCCAGCGGAGAGGCGCTCTGTTTCGCGGCCATCGTAGTGCTCCGAGCGAAGGCGCGCACGTGAGCCCACCTATTTGGAACTTCGCCGGCCGGCGGGGGAGGACCGGCGGTACGTCGAACGACTCTCGGTACCGAGCGTCGACCGCTCCGAGCCGAGCGGTCTCGCGCGCGCGGGTTCCGGGCGATCGCGGCTGTCGATGCGGCTCGCAAAGTCTTTCCCCCGTGACCCGCTCTGTCCGATGTGACGGCGTGGAGTCTCGCGGGTCCGCGGCGGGGCCCGTATGGCTGCGGCCTTGCTCGCTCGCTCGCCGCCGCGGTGCTGCTGGGCTCCCTGGTCGTGGGTCTCGGGCTCGCGGGCAGCGGTGCCGATCACGACGGAGTCGCCGGTGCGGATCGAGGGGCCTCCGCGACCGCGAGCGTGCCCGCGCAGACCGGCAATCGGGTGATCACCACGATTCCACTCGTCAGCTCGCCGATCGCCGGCACCTTCGACCCGGCGAACGGCGACCTCTACTTCCCCGACTCGACGTTCGGGTTCGAGGCGGGCGACAACTCGAGCAACCTGACGATCGTCTCGGGGGCCACGGACTCGATCGTCGCGACCTCGTTCCTCGGGGCGTACGCGAACCCCCAGACCCCGACGTATGCGCCGTCGAGCCACGAGATGTACGTCGCCGACCAGAACGGCAGCACCGGCATCGACAACGTGAGCGCCTATTCCCCGACCAACGCGCTGGTCGCCAACATTCCTACCGGCTACGAGTCCTCGCCGACGACCGCGGTCTATGACCCCGCGAACCAGGAGCTCTACGTCGCGGACCTCACGACCGAGGCTTACCTCGAGTACCCGTTCGAGAACGTCTCGGTGGTCGGCACCCTGTCCAACACGCTCGTCACCCAGGTCCCGGTCGGCGGCGAGCCCGTGACCGGAGTGTACGATCCGGCGGACGGCGACCTCTACGTGCCGAACTTCGACAGCGCGAACGGGACGAACGTATCGGTCATCGACGGGGCGACCAATACCGTCGTAGCGACGATCGGCGGCCTCAGCGCACCGATCACCCCGGCCTACGACCCGATCAACCAGGAGGTGTACGTGCCCGACGGCGGCGGCGACAACATCACCGTGCTCAAGGGCACGGAGAGTGTCGCCTCGATTCCCGTCGGCGATGCGAACACCGCCGACCTGCTCGCCCCGCCCACCGTGGATCCGGCGAACGGCGACGTCTTCGAGATACTCTGGGGGACCGACCAGGTCCTGGTGATCGGCCCCTCGAACGCCGTGGTCGCGACGATCGGCCCCGGCGTGAACTCCTTCGCGAACCTCGCCATGACCTACGACCCCATCAACGGCGAGATGTACGTGCCCGGCTACAGCTTCTACGGCGGCAGCGGCGGGATCCTCGCGATCAACGCCACCAGCGATGCCGTCGTCGCGGTGATCGACGTGGGGGGGTCCCCCCAGACGCCCACGTTCGACCCCGATAACGACGATCTGTACGTCCCGAACCTCGACACGAACAACATCAGCGTCATCGGTGGCGGACCCGTCGCCGGTGGCTCCCCGCCACCCTCCGGCGGGGCCGCTCCCGGTCCCGGCGCCCCGTTCCTCGGGCTGCCCGGCGTCGAAGGGTACTGGGTGATCGCCGGGCTCGTGGGGGTGGTGTTCGTGGTGGTCGCGCTCGTCGTGAGGTTCCGGCCGAGGCGTCCGGTCCCGGGACCCGGGCCGGCCGGTGGCGGGCCGCCGCTGCCTACCCCGCCTGGCAACGCGCCGGCGCCCGCCCCTGTGCCGCCTCCCCCCCCGTAGGCGACGGCCGGTTTCGCGCCGGGCATTGGCTACATCTACTCCTGGTGTCCTGGCCGGCGCGGGCGATGCCGGTCCGGGCCCGACTCTCGAGGCTTCGCGGTGGAGCGCGCGGCGGCGTGGTGCTCGACCTGGTGCTGGCTGCCGGAATCGTGCTGATCGGCGCGTTCCTCCTCTACTCGCTCGGACTTACGTTCCACCAGATCCTCTACGGTGCCGGGCGGTTCTTCGGGCTGTAGCGCCGACCGCGTCGGGCCCGGACGGGCTCAGGCAAGGCGGAGCCGGCGCAGGAGTCGAGAGAACCTCGGGTCCTCGCGCAGCGAGGCGAACCTCGGTTCGACACCGACCCAGGCGAGCCAGGCCGAGCGCTCCTGCTCCGCCCGCGCGAGCCACTCGAACGCACGGCTCCGGTCCCCGAGCCCGACCCAGATCAGCGCGATCCAGTAGGAGGGGACGTACCGGGCACGACCTCGCTGGCGGAGCCGATCCAGGATCCGGCGGGCCTCGGCGCGCCGGCCGGCGGAGGCGAGCGCGTGGGCGAGGACGGCGAGGCTCATCGTGCTGCCGCCCGAGAGCTGGGCCGCCGTGCGGACCTCCGCGATCGCCGCATCGAAGAGCCCCTTCTCCAGGAACGGACGACCGAACCAAAGGTGCGCCTGGACGAAGCTCGGATCGAGCGCGAGCGCCCGGCGGTATTGCTCGATCGCGGCGTCGTACTCTCGCGCCAGATAGAGGACGTGGCCGAGGGCGGTGTTGATGGCGAGGGAGAGCGGATCGAGCTCGAGGGCGCGACGGATCTCCGCGCGCGCCTCGTCCATCCGCCCCATCGCCTTCAGGTAGTCGGAGTAGAACTGGTGGGCCGTCGGCGACTGGGGGTTCAGCGCGATCGCGCGCCGGAACTCGCTCTCGGCATCGATCCAGGAGCGATCGTAGAGGAAGTGGACGAAGCCGAGCGAGGCGTGGGCCTCGGCGAGCGACGGGTCGAGCGCGAGCGCCCGGCGGGCGGCGGCCCGGGCGCGCGGGAATGCGGCCCGGGGCTGTTCGAACTCGAGCCAGGCGAGCGTGCTGTAGGCGTCGGCGATGCCCGCGTGGGCCCGGGCGAGCCGGGGGTCCCGCTGGAGCGCCCCGCGGAACGCCGCGATGGCGCCCCGCAGCGACTCCTCCGTGCGACGGTTCAGTAGAAAGCGGGCCTGCAGGAAGCGGGCGTGCGCCTCGGGGTCGGTCGTGATCGGCCGCTCGATCGCGCCCCGTTCCGAGCGCAGGATCTCGACCTCGAGGGCGGCGGCGATCCGCTCGGCGATGTGGGTCTGGACCTCGAAGACGTCGCCGATCTCCCGGTCGTAGGTCTCGGACCAGAGCGTCTCCGCGCTCCTCGCGTCGATCAAGCGGGCGGTCACGCGCACGCGGCGGGCCGAGGTTCTCAGCCCGCCCTCCACGACGGCCGACGCTCCCAGCTCGCGGGCGATCTCCGCGGGCGAGCGCTCCGAGCGCTTGAACCGCATCACCGAGGTGCGGGCGATGACGCGGAGCCCGCCGATCCGCGAGAGCACCTGGATCAGCTCCTCGGTGATCCCGTCGGCGAAGTACTCGACCGATGCCGCGCCGCTGAGGTTCGCGAGCGGCAGCACGGCAACGCGGGGCCGTGCGGTCTCGCTCGCCGGCGCGAGCGGGCGCGCGGAGGGCAGCCCGATCCGGTAGAGCGCGACCGGGACGGCGATGTGCTTGAGCGGGGGCGCGCCGAGGGGCTCGAACGGCGCCGTCAGCTTGTTGCGGACCTGGTCGTAGACCTGCTGCGAGACGACGACACCGCCGGGATCGGAGAGAGGCTCGATGCGGGCGACGAGGTTGACCGCGTCGCCGAACACGTCCCCGCCCCGGCGCACGACGTCCCCGAGGTGCACCCCGATGCGTACCTCGATCGGCTCGTCTCCTGCCCTCGCGTTGCGGCGGGCGAGCGCGCGCTGGATGCCGATGGCGCAGCGCACCGCATCGAGGGCGCTCGCGAACTCGACCAGGAACCCATCGCCGAGCCCCTTCACGGTCCGACCGTCGTGCGACCGGACGATCGGGCGAAGGAGACGGTCGTGCTCGCGCAGGAGCGAGAGCGCGAGCGCCTCGTCCCGTTGCGTCAGTGAGGAATAGCCTACGACGTCGGTGAGCATCACCGCGGCCAGCTGGCGGCGGGAGGTCGGCACGCGCCCGGAACGCCTCCCGCCATCAAAACGAACGCGGGAGCGTGGCCCCGTTCCCGGAGGCGGACGGCGATCCGCTCGAGCGCTAGCCCACGTCGGACGGGTCGCGCAGGTCCGTGCCGTGCTCGAGCACCGATCGGAGGTTCAGCAGGAAGAACGCCCAGCCCGCCTGGACCTCGCCGTAGAAGCGGACCCAGCGTTTGCCGCTCTTGAGCCCGGAGTGTCGCACCCGCAACACGGTCCCCTTGCCCTTGCGGCGCAACTCGAAGGTCACCCGGGTGTTGTACGCCCGGCCCGCGACGCGATCGCGCCAGTCGACCGATAGGCGGCGTCCGACGACGAACTCGCGGACGCGCCCGTTCATCGCCGCGGTCGCGGACCAGCGCAGCCGGTAGACGCCACCCTCGCGCCCGTCGACCTCCGCCGTGCCGGCGAACCACTTCTCGAGCTCGGCCCGCCGCGTGAGCGCGCGGAACACCCGCGCGGGCGCGGCGCGGTAGTAGTACTGCTGCTCGACGGCCGGGACCTTGCCCATCGCCGACGCCATGTCGGCCGGGCCTTAAGCCCGCGCGGCCTCGAACGCGAAGCGCCTAGACGTCGACCTCGGCGGCGATCCGCCCGGCCCGGATGGCCCGTCGCAAGGTCCGGTGGTCGCGCTCGGTCTGGTCGGCGTAGCGCTCGGCGAACGCCGCGATCGCCCGATCGAACCCGTCGCCCTCGCCGAGGTAGCCGCTGATCGCGGCCGCATCGCCGGTGCGGGCGTGGGAGCGCGCGAGGGCCGCGCCGCACAGCTCGGCCTGGCCGGCCATCGCCTTCGGCCCGAAGGTCGCCACCTCGCTCGAGAACTTCATATCGCGGAGCTGCCGCAGGTAGAAGTCGCGCGATCGCCCGCGCCCCCACCCCAGGAAGATGTCGCTCGCTTCCTGGATCAGGTGCTGGCCGACGACGACGCGCTCGGCGTGGTTCGCATACGGGCTCGCCCCGAGGTACGGCTCGAGCGCGGAGCGCGTCGCCTCCTTCAGCTGGAGGAACAGCGGGTCCCCCACATCGGCGTCCCCGAGCAGGAGCACGACCCAGCACGACGTGCCGACGCTCCCGACCCCGACCACTTTCTGCGCGACGTCGGCGACCGTGTACCGGTCGAGCAGCAGACGTCGGTCGACCGTGAGCGTCTCCCGGTAGGCCCGCAGGACCGCCGCGATGCTCCGGGCATCGTACTCGCCCGGCTGGTGAGAGATCAACGGCGGGTCGTCTCGGATCCGGTAGTCGCCGCGCACCCGTTCGACGATCCGCGGGAAGGCGTAGAGCCCCGTGCGCCGGCGGGCACGGCGGATCGCCTTGCGGGCGACCCGCCGCCCCTCGGCGGCGACCTCCTCGCCGAGCGTCGAGAGGTCGATGCGGCTGTACCACCCGTCGAGGTACGTCGCCGCGGTGTACCGGTGCATGGCCCGTCGGTAGGTCCGCATCGCCCGCAGCGCCGCGCGCCGCCCGTTGCCCGGTGAGAATCGGTTGAGTCGCGAGGCGACGACGAGGCTCGTCGCGAGGCGCTTGAGGTCCCACTCCCATGGCCCGGGCAGGGTCTCGTCGAAGTCGTTGACATCGAAGACCCGGTCGCGCTCGGGGGTGGCGAAGACGCCGAAGTTGCTCAGGTGCGCGTCCCCGGCGAGCTGGACCTTGAGGCCGGTCGTCGACGTGGAGGCGAGGTCGAACGCCATCACGTTCGCGGCCCCGCGCAGGAAGGCGCCGGGCGACAGCGACATGCGCCCGTAGCGGATCGGGACCAGGCGGCGGATCCGACCTCGGTCCGCGAGCGCGAGCAGGTCGAGGACGTCCGGTCGGTCGGACGCCGGCGCCCATCGCCCCTGCCCGGATCGGGGCGCCTTCTGGCGCAGCGCCTTGCCCGCGCGATAGCGCTGGGCGCGCGTCCGCCCCGGGCGAGGCGGGTCCAGATCGGCGTGGGCGGGGACCGTCATTGCGCCTCGGGGCGCCGACCCGCGACCATCGTCAGGGGTGCAGCGCGAACCAGATCGCGCTGAGGACGAGCACGGCGATCCATATCGCCAGGAACGTCAGCGGCAGGATCTCGGTGAGGCGGTCCGGCGCGACCCGATCCTGCCAGGAGATCCGCTGGTCCGGCGCGAAGCGCGCGCGGTGCATCAGGTACGGCCGGGTCAGGTCGAGCGAGAGCTCCTCTCCGGAGCGCAGCGTGATCGGCCCGGGCAGGTTCGAGGCCACGGGCGGGGCGAGGGTCTCGAGGTCCGCCGCGGCCTCTCGCCAGAGGTTCTGCGCGTCGTTGGTCCGGTGGAGCAGGATCGCCCAGACCACGGAGATCAGGATCCCGAGCACCGATAGGAACGCCAGCGCGACCGCGTAGAGGACGGGCTGGTCGAACAGGTCGGCCGTCGCGACGACGAGCGCCGTGATGAGGACGGTGCCGATCGCCGCGAAGTACGACGTGCGGCTGCCCGCCAGCTGCGCCTCCTCGGTCGCGAGGCGCTCGTACTTATCGTGCAACCACCGCAGTTCGTCCCGACTGAGCGGGATGCCCGTACCGGCGGGAGGCGACGCGGCCATGGACCCGGTCGTTCGGCTGGCGCCTTATGGATGTGTCGGTGGGCCGAGCTCGGGCGGCCCCGCCCCCCCGCCTCCACCCCCGCGGGGGCCCGGCGGTGAAATCCTCTTGAGGGCCGTCGGGCTGAGCAGGCCCACGCCCGGCGGAGGCGGGGCGGGTCGCCGTGGGGACGGTCGCCGAAGAGCTGGTCGATGCTCTCGGTCGCGCCGGGGTCCGGCGCGTCTACGGGATCGTCGGGGACTCGCTCAACAGCGTCGTCGACGCCGTGCGTCGGTCGGCGTCGATCGAGTGGGTCTCGGTCCGGCACGAGGAGGTCGCCGCGTTCGCGGCCGGGGCGGAGGCCCAGGTGACCGGCGGACTCGCGGCGTGCGCGGGCAGTTGCGGGCCGGGCAACCTCCACCTCATCAACGGCCTGTTCGACAGTCACCGCAGCTACGCCGCCGTCGTCGCGATCGCCGCGCAGATCCCGTCGGCGGAACTCGGGACGTCCTTCTTCCAGGAGACTCATCCCGAGCGCCTGTTCCGCGAGTGCAGCCACTACTGCGAGCTGGTCGCGGGCCCCGAGCAGATGCCCCGCGTGGCCGACATCGCGATCGAGACCGCCCTGCAGAAGCGCGGCGTTTCGGTGATCGTGCTGCCGGGGGACGTCGCGCTCGAGGCGTGCGCGGGGCCAAGCGCGCCGTCCTCGCTGACCGCGGTCCGTCCCCAGATCCGGCCCAGCGACGAGGAGCTGGACCGGCTGGCGTCGCTTCTCAATGCGGCCGAGCGCGTCACGATGTTCTGCGGGGCGGGCTGCGCGGGGGCGCACGCCGAGGTGCTCGCGCTCGCGGACGCGCTGCGCGCGCCGATCGTGCACACGCTGCGCGGCAAGCAGCACGTCGAGTGGGACAACCCGTTCGACGTCGGCATGACCGGCCTGCTCGGCCTGCGCGCCGGCTATCAGGCGATCGAGGAGTGCGACGCGCTGCTGCTGCTGGGCACCGACTTCCCGTACGACGCCTTCTATCCGAAGGGGGCGAAGATCGCGCAGATCGACGTCCGCCCGGAGAACCTGGGACGGCGCACGCGACTGGACATCGGCCTCGTCGGCGACGTCCGGGCGACCCTGCCCGCGCTGCTGCCGCGCCTCCACCGCCATGCGGACGAGACCCATCTCTCCAGCGCGCGGCGTCGGGCGGAGGCGGCGCGCAGCCAGGTCGGCGATCACGTCGCGCACCTCGGATCGCCCGGGGCGATCCATCCCCAGTTCGTCGCGAGCCAGGTCAGCGCGCTGGCCGCTCCCACGGCGCTGTTCACCGTCGATACCGGCATGACGACGGTCTGGGCCGCCCGCTACCTGAAGATGGCGCCGGGCCGGGGCCTCATCGGTTCGTTCAGCCACGGCTCGATGGCGAACGCGCTCCCGCAGGCGATCGGCGCGCAGGCCGCCGATCGGACCCGCCAGGTCGTCTCGCTCTCGGGCGACGGCGGACTCGGCATGCTCCTCGGGGACCTCCTCTCGCTGGTCGAGCACGAGCTGCCCGTCAAGGTCGTCGTCTTCAACAACAGCACCCTCGGGATGGTCAAGCTCGAGATGCAGGTCGCCGGCATACCCAACTTCGGCACGGACTTCAAGCCGGTGCGCTTCGACCGGATCGCGGAGGCCGCCGGGATCCGGTCGTTCCGCGTCGAGCGCTCGGAAGAGGTCGCGGGCGCGCTGACCGGAGCCTTCGCCCACCCGGGCCCCGCGCTGGTGGACGTCGTCACGACGCCCTATCAGCTCGCCCTGCCGCCCGATACGGGCGTGCGTCAGGCCTGGGGGGTCGGGCTGTTCGCGCTGCGGGAGGTCGCCCTCGGCCACGCGCGCGACGTCATCGACGAGGTCCTCGCCAACCTGTAGCCCGCCAGGGTGCCGGTGGGCCCCGACCGGCGGAACCCCACCCTTATAACGCGCGCCCGGCACAGTCCGGAGCGGAAGCGCCCGGTGGTCGTCGAACCTCCGCCGTCCCACGGCACCCCGCCGACCGTCCCGGCTCCCTCGCTCCGACTTTCCGTCCTCGCCCTGGGCTGGGTCCCGATCGGCTTTGTCCTCGCCTACGTGGCGCTCGTCTACGCGTTCTTCCACGGCGAAGCCCGCTGGACGAGCGAGCTGTTGCCCCGGGTCACGGTCCTGTTGCTCGCGGTCACCGCGGTGTTCGCGGTCGCCTGGTTCCTCAGCGCGTACCTCGCCTCGCTGTTCCTGGGCGACTGGGTCACTTACGGGGTGCTGCGCATGATCGCGCGCCTGCCGGTGCTCAACCGCCACGTCGTCATCGACCCGCCGACCCGGGGCGACACATCGCGGGAGGTGTGGGGGCGCTTCGGGATCCTGCTCCTGATCGCGCTCGGCTTCGAGCTGATCTTCATGATCCTGATCGTGCGTCGCGGGGACCTCGAGCCCGCGCTCGCCGTCGCCCGGCCGGTGCGCATCTTCCTCGACGAGCTCCTCGCCGGTCTCGCCCTCGGGCTCCTGCTCGCGCCGGCGGCTCCCTTCCTCGCCGGCCGGGTGCGCACGCGGATCACCGACTCGCTGCCGTTCCCGCTCCTGTGGCTGGCGCTCCTGTTGCTGATCGTCGGGGGCGTGAGCATCCTCGAGGTCGACGTGCTGCCGGGCGTCGTCTTCGCCCCGGCGCTGTTCCTCGCCTCGATCCTCCTGTATGCGCCGGCCGCGTGGTTCGTCGCGCTGGGCTTCTCCGTCGCCGAGCTCGACTCCCAGCGACGGTTCGTCGCCCGGGCCTGGCGCGCCCGCGGCGGACGCTTCCACTTCGGCCAGCTCCGCGTCACCGACGAACCCGAGGGGACGACGACCGACGTCTAGCCGTCGCGGGGCCGCCCGGGCTCGGCGAAGGCGGCCGGACCCCGCGTGGGACGGGACGCGGGTCGGCCGGCACGGGCGTCGGACCCGGGGTCCGCCCATCTCGGTTCGACCCAGAACGTCAGGAGGCCGTAGATCGACGTGGCGAACAGCACGGCCATCGCGAGTGCCCCGCACGCGATCGCCCGCGGCGCCGGGCGACGGCCGAACGCGACGGCCGCGCCGACGAAGGCTCCGGTGGCGAACGCCCCCGCGACCATCGACGCGATGTGCGCCGCGGCCACGACCGGGTCGTGCGGGAGGCCGATGGCGGCGCGCACGAGCGCGGAGAAGAGACCGCCGGCCGTCGCCGACGAGCGCGCCGCCGCGTGGGCCACGATCGGCAGGCGGCCGAGCAGGGTCGCGAGCGTGATGATCGGCAGCAGGTAGGTCGCGCTCACCTCGAACGTGTAGAAACGCCCGGCGGCGCGCGGGAAACCGTGTCGCAGATACGAGCCGAGTCGGATCCAGTTCGAGCGTGCCCAGCGCACGTTCTGCCGTACGAAGCCGGCGAGCGACTCCTTAGGAGCGGTCTCGACCCGCACGTCGTAGGCCTTGACGGTGCGGTAGCCCCGGCGCAGCAGGAAGTCGGTCAGCTGCCAGTCGTCGCCCAGGCGGGTTCGCCGGCCGAGCACCCGAAGCTCCTGGAACTCCGCCGAGGACAGGTAATCGCGGATCAGCTCGGTTCGGTGCATGACGCAGGCGCCGTCCAGGTACGGCACGCTGCCGCGCGACGACATCGCCCGCAGCACGACCTCCCGGGCGCGCTCGACGAACTCCGCGGCCGAGGCCACGGCCCCCCCGGTGTCGCGCACGAACAGGTTCGCTCCGACGCCGCCCACGCCGGCGGTGAAGTAGCCCGCGAGCCGGACCGCCGCGCCGGGGGGCAACTGGGAGTCGGCGTCCACGAACAGCACGAACGGCGTGGTGACGCGGGCGAGGCCCCGGGCGAGCGCGGCCTTCTTGCCGGACGCCGCGCCGGCGACGAACTCCGCACCGCGCTCCCGCGCGAGGCTGCGGTACGGCTCGTCGACCCCGTCCCCCACGACCACCACCGGGCTGCCCTGGGCGGCGAGCGAGTCGAGACACGCGGCGAACGTCGAGGCGGGCTCGGCATGCACCGGCACCAAGATCGTGATCTGAGCGGGGCTCGCACGGATCCGGCCCTGGCGGGGCGCCCGCCGGCGCGAGAACGCCGCGTTCGTGAACAGGTAGGCGATCGGAAGGAAGCCGATGAGGAGAAGGACCCACCAGATCGGCTCGACCATCCTGAGGGTCCGGCGATCGTGAGTATTTGAAGAGCGGTCTCGCGGAGAGGCCCCTCACCCGGCGGCGGCGACCCGGTCGATCCGGATCTGGCGGCGGCTGACGTGGTGGCAGCTGCCGATCTCGGAGAGGATCCACTCGCGGGCCGCGGCCTCGTCCGCCGCCTCGACCTGCTTGCGGAACGGCTGCCAGTAGCCGCGTCGCGCGTTGAACGAGCCCTCGATCACCCACGGCGGCATGGAACTCTCGGAACGCGGCCGCGCCCACTCGGGCGGGCCAGATAACCCTATCCGGCGAGCGCGGGCGCTCCGGCGAGCTCGGCGAGCAGATGGTCGCTGACCCGCTCGGCCCACGCCAGGATCGAGACCATCGGATTCGCCCCCGGCGCGCTCGGCAGCAGGCTGCCGTCCGCGATCCAGAGTCCCTCGACCCCGTGGACGGCGCCGCTGGGCCGGGCCGCCGAGCGTCGGGGGTCCGCGCCGACCCGGGCCGAGCCCATCGGGTGGGCGGAGAACAGGGCGAGCGAGTGCTCCCTCACGCCCGCGGACCGGATCGCCTCGACGAACCGGTCCACCTCGGCCGGTCGGACGGGCGACGCACCGTCGCCGACCTCTACGGGAGGAGTGTGGAGTGACAGCAGGCGCGTCGCCCCGGCCGCGGCGAGGATGCGGGCGGTCTCGACCATGCCGCGGACGAGGTTCTCGCGATCCCGCCGGCCCAGCCGGTAGTCCAGGATCGGGCGACCTTCGGCGTCCGCGCCGACCCGTCCTTCGGCCACATCGCGGACCAGGACGATCGGCGTCGCCACGTACTCCAGCCGTGCCACCAGCCGTCGGTAGTCGGCCGCATCGCGCCAGGGGGTCGCGAGCGCCGCGAGGCCCGGGTGGGCCGGGGCGGCCTCGATCCACGGGCCGTGGGCGCCGTCGTCCGCCGTCTGGAACCGTCGGACGGCGATCGTCTGCGGCGGCCCCTCCCACGTGCGCATCGGTCGGGAGAACTCGCCGACCATCGCCGTCGTCGGGTCCAGCCGCAGCCCCTGGCCGATCCCGGGCGAGCGCAGGCCCGAGCGCTGGAGGATCCCCGGGGTCTGGAGCGCCCCGGCCGCCACGACGATCGCGCGCGCCCGCACGCGAACCGCGCGGCGGACGCCCCCCGCTCGGAACTCGGCGAGTACCCGGCGCGCACGGCCCCCCTCGATCTCGATCGAGGTCGCGCGGGTCCCACAGTAGATCGCGGCACCGTGCCGGAGCGCGGCGACCAGGTAGGTCGACAGGGCCGAACGTCGGGCGCCGTAGCGGCAGCCGAACATGCAGAAGCCGCAGCGACCGGCGCATCCGACGGCGTTGCGGGCGATCACCTCCCAGTCCACGCCCTCGCGGTAGCCGAGCGCGAGGCTGCCCGTCCGCAGGACGTCGTTCGGCGGATTGATCGTGCTCTCGGCGCGCGACACGTCCAGGCGCGCGCTGACCGCGGCGAGCGCGCGGTCGAACTCGCCGTCGGTGGGCCCGCCGGACCCAGCCTCCGCCCACTCCGCCCGCGCCTCGGCCCGGGGCGATAGGCAGGTCATCCAGTTGACCGTGGTCCCTCCGCCCGCGCCGACGCCGGCCAGCACGGCGATCGCGCTGTCGCGGGTCGTCACGAGACCACGGCCCAGGTATAGCCGGTCGAACCCCTCCCGCTCCGTGCGCGGGTACTCCGCTGACGCGAACCAGGGACCGGATTCGATCACCACGACGCGCTGTCCGGCGCTCGCGGCCCGGTCGGCGACCACGCAGCCGCCGGCCCCGGACCCGATGACGGCGACGTCGCAGATCTCCTCCACGTCCCGGTCCGGTACGCGCGGGCGGATTCCCGCGAGGGGGTCGTCGAGACCCGAAACGGGTCCGGGGGGTCGATAGTGCAGCGCGGACCAGCGCGGGTTGGTCCCGTCCGGCCCGGTCGCGGTGAAGTACGACCAGGCGATGAGGCGCTTCAGCGCCTGGAACCCCTTGCGCTTCAGCGCGAGACGGCTCGTCGACCAGCGTCCGAGGTAGGCCTCCCGTGCCCGGGGCTCCAAGCGGGAGAACCGCTGCAGCCGCCCGGTCAGCAGGAGGTTCGCGAAGGTGCCATCGAACGCGCGAAACAGCGAGTCGAACTCGGCGCGCTGCGCCGCCGGGAGGCTCGCGATCAGCCCCGTGACGTGCCGGTCGACGCCGAGCGCGCTCGCGGGCGGCTGGCTCGGATCGCCCGGCTCGCCGGGGAGCAGCGCGTCCGCGCTCGCACTCAGCACGCCGGGGGACGGGGCCGGCACTTCCCGGCACAGCCCGCGCGGCTATTTCGTCCCTTCATCGCCCTTCGTCCGGCGACGGAGCTCCTCGCGCCGCGCCCGCTCCACGAACCAGGCGGCCTGCCGTCGCCGCAGCTCGACGTCCGAGGGTTCGGACGGCACCCTCGGCGGAGGCGAGGGGGTCGATTCCGGGGGGGCCGAGGGCGACGGCGGTTCGGCCGGCACCGACTCCGCCGGGCTCGCGGATGCGTCGGGCTCGAGGGATCGCTGGATCACTCGGTGAGCCCGCTCGCGCTCCTCCAACGCGTCTCCACCTCCGCGTCCGTGAATCCGACGGTCGGCGAGAACAGCACGCGCTCGCCCCACTGCTCCCGGGCGGTCGGGTACTCCTCGACCCGCAGCGGGAGGACGACCCCCTCGGCGCGGGACCTTTCCGAGAGCGTCGCCATCGCCTGCGACCAGGCGCCCGGCTCGGCGGGGCTGGTCGCGATCTCGACCGACGGGTCGAAGCGGCCGAGCACCTCGCGTGCGAGACGCTCGCCGTCCGGTAGCGCGACGAGCCCGACGCGGCAACCGCGTTTCATCATGAGGTAGGCGCCGAGCGCGCCCCGTGGCCCGTCGACCAGCGCGACCAGTCGCCCGGCGACCCCGAGCGGGAGTCCGCCCGGTCCGCGCACGCGGTCGAAGGAGAGGTAGGTGCGAGGACCCCGCACCTCGACGAACAGCTCGACGTCCGGTCGGTCGAGGTCGACCCTCAGAGCGCGGTCCTCAAACCGCTCGAGGACCGCGGCGCCGAGGTCGCGGGCGAGTTCCTGGCTCGTGAACGGGTGCCGCCCGCCCGTCCGCCGCGCCCGCACGGCGAAGGATCGGCCGACCGGAAGGCGAGGCTCGGCGAGCGCGAGCAGGCGCTCGGCGATCGCCCGGGGATCGCTCGGCACCTCGTGGACCTGGCTCACGGAGGTGATCCCGAAGACCCGACGCAGGACCTTGACCGCGCGCTCGCCGTCCTCCACCTCGACGTAGAGGTGACCGTGGTCGGCCCGCAGGCGTCCGGTGATCCCCTCGACCACGAACTGCTCGAGGATGTTGCGGCGCAGCGCTCCCTCGAACTCGCGGCGGACCGGCGCGCTCTTCAGTGCGAGCTCTCCGTAGCGAACGAGGATCTGCGCCGTCATACGCGAATCGTTAAGACGGGAGGGCCGCTAAAGCGCTTCCCGGCGGGCCGAGATGTCGAGCGCTTCGGATCCGCCTTCCGAGTCGTTCGACCCGCTGGCTCCGTTCGTCGAGGCCGCCACCCGGGGGATCGCGAGCGCGCTCGCGAGCCTCGGCTTAGGTTGGTCCGCGGACCAGGTGCTCGCCCAGCTCGACACGGACGGAGGGGAGGAGGGCGACTTCGCCTTCCCCGTCCACCGCGCCGCCGCCGAGGCCCACCGACCGGCGGAGGAGTTCGCCGGCGCGCTCGCGCGGGCGTTCCCGGCCGATGCCCAGCTCCTGCCCCCGCGCGCGAAGGGCGCGTACCTCAACGTCGCCGCCGATCCCCGCCGTCTCACGGAGGCCACCCTCGGCCTCGTGCTCGGCCGCCGCGATCGCTACGGGCGCCGCGAGCGTGCCGGACCGGCCACGTGCGTCGAGCACACCAGCGCGAACCCGACCGGCCCGTTCCACATCGGCCGCGTCCGCAACGCGATCATCGGCGACACGCTCGCGCGGATCGTGCGGGCGAGCGGAGCGGCGGTCACGACGCAGTACTACGTCGACGACATGGGCCGGCAGGCCGCGCTGATCAGCTGGATCTGGTCGAAGCCCCGCGATCAGTGGCCGGCCGCGGTTCGCGAGGCGGTCGACGGCCATGAGGAACCCGGCGAGAAGCCGGACCGGCGCTGGGGGCGGCCCTATCCCGCGGCGAGCGCGTATCTCAAGGAGCACGCGGACGCGCAGGCCGAGGTCGCGGCCCGAGTGCAACAGATCGAGAGTGGCGCTCCGCCACCGGACCACCGGCAGATCACGCAGCAGATCCTCGATGGGATGCTCGCGTCACTCGCGCGGCTCGACATCCACTTCGACGAGTTCGTCTGGGAGTCGGACTTCCTGCGGGACGGTTCGGTCGAGCGCGTCCTCGAGCGGCTCCGCCAGGCGCCGCACGCCGTGCGCGAGGACAACGGGGCATGGGCGATCGA
The DNA here is from genome assembly GCA_035622275.1 of Thermoplasmata archaeon. Classification (NCBI taxonomy): domain Archaea; kingdom Methanobacteriati; phylum Thermoplasmatota; class Thermoplasmata; species Thermoplasmata archaeon. The sequence goes on from DASPVQ010000020.1 coordinate 86,916, forward strand.
CGCCGCCGGCTACGGACTTCCCAAAGCGACCTCGCGGGTGATCTTCCAGCGCGGGAACGGCACGAGCCTCTACGTGACGCGCGACGTCGCCTACCACCTCGCGAAGTTCGCCCGCTTCGCGTCCCTCATCGACGTGCTCGGCCAGGACCACCAGCTCCACGCCCGCACGCTGAACGCGTTGCTCGCCGAGGTCGGCGAGGCGCGGCGCCCGACGTACCTCGTGTACCAGGACATCACGGTCCCCGAGGGCGGCCGGATGTCGACGCGCAAGGGATCGGCCGTCTGGCTCGACCAGCTCATCGAGGAGGCCGTCGAGCGGGCGCGCCGCGAGGTCCGCTCCCGACGGGAGGACCTACTGGAGTCGGACCTCGAGCGGATCGCCGAGGCCGTCGCGACCGGGGCGATCCGCTACCACATCGCGCGGGTCGCCCCGGAGAAGCCCGTCGCCTTTCGCTGGGAGGACGCCCTCAGTTTCGAGGGGCGAAGCGGTCCGTTCCTCCAGTACGCCTACGCGCGGGCGTCGAGCGTGCTCCGAAAGGCGGAGCAGGACGCGGGCCCGTTCCCGTTCGATGCCGGCCGCCTGACCGATCCGGAGGAGGCGGCGCTCGTTCGGATCCTCGCGCGGTTCCCCTCCACGGTCGCGCGGGCGGCCCGGTCCATGCACGTCCAGTCCGTCGCGGGCTACGCGCACGAACTGGCCGACCGGTTCAACCGGTTCTACCACGCGGTCCCCGTGCTGCGGAGCGGGGAGGAGCGCGCGAGCCGGATCGCGCTGGTCGCGGCCGTACGGCAGGCGCTGGGCAACGCCCTGGACCTCCTCGGCGTCGCGCGCCTGGAGACGATGTAGTCGTCGGTCGCGGAACCATCAAGTAGCGGGGGGGCGGTTCCGCTCGAGATTTCCATGGGGAGCATCCGCGAGGACTTCCAGAAGTTCATCAGCCGAGGGAACCTGATCCAGCTGGCGATCGCGTTCGTGATGGGCGTCGCGTTCACCGCGCTGGTCACGGCGCTGGTCGTGGACATCTTCACGCCGCTCATCGGCGTCGCCGGGAAGTTCAACTTTCAGTCCTGGAACTACACGCTCAACGGCAGCACGTTCATGCAGGGCGCCTTCCTCAACGCGGTCATCACGTTCATCACGATCGTGGTCGTCGTCTTCTTCGCGATCGCGCTGCCCTATCAGCGCTACCAGGACCGACAGGCGGCGAAGAAGGCCGCCGCGCCCCCGACGACCCGACCGTGCCCGGAGTGCCTGTCCGACATCCCCCTCGCGGCGAAGCGCTGCGCCTTCTGCACCTCGATGGTGAGCCCGGTGGACGCGAGCACGGTCGCCAAGCCGAGCTAGGCGCGCACGAGGAGCGGGTCGACGACGCCGGCGGCGGCGAAGCCACGCGCCCTCAGCCGGCAGGCGTCACAGCGGCCGCAGGGCCGCGTCCCGCCCGCGTAGCAGCTCCACGTGAGCGCCCACGGAACGCCGAGCCGCTCGCCGGCGCGCACGATCTCGGCCTTGGTCCACCGCAGGAGCGGGGCCCGGACCCGCAGGCGCGCGCGACCTTCGACCCCGCGCCTCGTTCCGAGCCGGGCCACGCGCTCGAACGCACGGAGGAACTCCGGCCGGCAGTCCGGGTAGCCGGAATAATCGATCGCGTTCGCGCCGAGGTAGATCCGATCGAGGCCGTGGGACTCGGCGTAGCCCAGGGCGAGCGCGAGGAGGACCGTGTTGCGCGCCGGCACGTACGTCGCCGGGATCGCGCCAGGGCGCGGTCCGCCGCGCGGGAGCGCCCTCCTCCGGTCCGTGAGCGCCGAATCGACGAGCGACGCGATCGGGACCCGGACCACGACGTGCCGCCGGGTCCGGAATCGGCGGGCGAGAGCGCGCGCGGAGCGGACTTCGCGCGCGTGCCGCTGGCCGTAGAGGACGGTGAGCGCATGGACCTCCCGATGCGCGCGCCGCGCGATCGCGAGGCAGGTCGCGGAGTCCATGCCGCCGGACAGGAGGACCACCGCCCCACGGCGCCGCTCCGGATTCACAGCGCCCCTCCGGCGGCCACCACCACGAGCGCGGCGATCCCAACGGCGGCGAGCATGCCGAGGAAGTTCGTCGATCCCTTGGAGAGGTACCCGCGGTTCTCCAGGGTCTCGCCGAGCACGGAGTCGATCTGACATCCCACGAAACCGGCGACGACGACGGTGATCAGGAACAGCGGGAAGTCGGGCAGCGGCGTCGCGAACAGTCGGAACAGCCCGAGCCCCACGATCGCCGTCGTCCCGGCGCCGACGAACGCCCAGGCCTCGCCGATCCCCGAGACCCCGCCGTTCGTCCCGGGCGGGACCGGTCGCAGCGTGAGGATGCTGCGCGCGCGACCGGCGAGGACACCGAGCTCGCTCGCGAAGGTGTCCGCCGCGCCGAAGGCGAGGGCGCTCGCATAGAGCACCGCGAGGGCCGGCATCGGGAGCGCCGGCGGCCCCCATCCCCCCGCCAGCGCGAGCCCCGTGGGGATCACGATGTGCGCGACGACGTTCGATACCCCGCGCTCGCCCGAGGCACCCTCCTGGACCTGCGCCCGCCGCTTCTCGTCGAAGCGGAACCGCGTCACGGCGACGCTCGCCACCACGAACAGAATCATCATCGCCAGGAACGGGAATCCCGCGAACACCACGATCACGATGCCGAAGGCGGCGGCGACCCCGCCGGCGACCGGCGTCAGGGCCCGGGCCGCAACGGCGCCCAGCGCGAGGGCGACCGTGACGAGCGCCCCCGCGAGTGCCGGCCAGAACGAGAGCACCAAGGGCGGTCCTCGAGGGCGAGCAGGCGCGGCGCTTAACGCCTTCCCGAGCGCCGAGCCTCGTCAGCCGCGCGCGAGGATGCGCTGCACCGCATTGGCGAACGTGCTCGCGACGATCTCCGGCGCGGCGTCGGCCCGCTCCGGCGCGCCCGCGAGCGGGGGGCTCACCGAGACGGGCGGGACGAGCGCGGTCAACAGCCCGAGACGTCGCCCGGCCTCGATGTCGATATCGCGGTCGCCGACGATCGCGCTGGAGGCGAAGTCGATCTGCCAGTCGCGGCGGGCCTCCTCGAACAGGAGCGTGCCGGGCTTGCGGCAGGCGCAGGCGTGCTCGGGGGCGTGCGGACAGTAGTAGAACGCATCGATCCGCGCGCGGTGCGCTCGCAGGAGCTCGTTGAGTCTCGCGTGGATCTGCTCGACATCCTCGCGCGTGTAGAGCCCGCGTTCGACGCCGGATTGATTCGTCACGCAGATCGCCAGGAACCCGTGGTCGTGGGCGAGGGACAGCGCGTCGCCGACCCCGCGGAACAGCTCGAGCCGGTCGGCGTCCTTGAGGTAGTGCAGGTCGGGATTGAGCGTCCCGTCCCGATCCACGAACAGGGCACGACGCACCGGAGGTTCCGACGCCGGCCGGGGAGAGGTTGCCATCGTACCGCCGCTAGAGCGCCGGCCGATAAGCGTTGACGGCCTGCGGCGAGCGATGGCGGCGGGGCGACGCGCGTCCTCCGCGCCGGGCGAGGAGGGGCTCTATCTCGAGCTCGATCGGGCGTTCGCGCCGGCCCTTCAGGCGATCGCCGAGCCGGCGGCTCCACTCTGCCTGCTCTTCTCCGGCGGCGTGGACTCCGGGTTGCTCGCCTGGGAACTGCGCTCCCGTCGCGACGTGCAGCTACTGACCGTCGGCGCGCGGGGGGCCACCGACTTTGCCGCGGCGGCCGAAGCGGCCCGGACCCTCGGACTGCCCTGGACGCCGGAGGAAGTGGACGAGCGCGCGGCCCGCGACGTGCTCGCGACCGTGCCACCGGAGGTGCGGCGTCTGCCGTTGACGCCCCGAACGGTCCTGGTCGCCCTTGCGATCGCGCTGAGCCGAACTCCGCCGTCCCACGTCCTCTGCGGCCAGGGACCGGACGAGCTCTTCCTCGGCTACGCGCACTTCCAGGGCCTCTCCGTGGACGGCGCCCGACGACGGGTGCAGTACGACCTCCGTGCGGCCCTCGACCGCGACTGGCCGCTCACCCAGGAGATCGCGAGCGGTCGGGGGAGACGCATCAGCGCGCCATACCTAAACGAGCGATTCGTCGCCGCCGCCGAAGCGATCCCGCTCGAGCGACGGCGGCCGGATCCCGAACCCAAGGGTCTCTTCCGACGGTGGGCGCGCCACCGTGGGCTGCCGGAGTCGATCGCGCGTCGGCCGAAGCGGGCGCTCCAGTTCGGCAGCGGGCTCGCCCGCCTCCTCCGCTCGATCGGCGAGGGCTGAGGGAGCCCGGTCCGCGCGCCCGCCCCTCCGTCAGCGTCTCGCCGCACTATCCCTATATATCCGGCACCGGGTCCCGCGGACGTGACGGCCGATGCGGCCTCGCTTTTCTGTCCACTCGAGTTCCGCTACGGCCGCGCTGAGGTGCGCGAGCTGTTCTCGCGGGGCGCGCGGCTCGCGCGGGCCCTCCAGGTCGAGGCGGCGCTGGCAGCCGCCGAGGCCGAGCAGGGGATGATCCCGACGGAGGCCGCGGCCCAGATCGCGCGCGCCGCGGATCTAGCCCACGTGTCGGTGGAGACGGTCGACGAGATCGAGCGCTCCACCCACCACGACGTGATGGCGATGACGCGCGCGCTCGCGCGGGCCGCCGGCGACGGCGGACGGTGGGTCCACTACGGAGCGACCAGCGCGGACATCACCGAGACCGCGCTAGCACTCGAGCTCAAGGAGTGTGCCGCGGTCCTGCGGAGCGACCTCACCGATCTCGCCCGGACGCTCGCCGAGCTCGCACGACGCCACCGGGCGACCGCCGAGATCGCCCGCACCCACGGTCAACACGGCATCCCGATCAGCTTCGGCCACAAGATGGCGGTCGCGGCCGCCGAGGTCGCGCGGCACCGGCGGCGCCTCGACGAGCTGCGGCCGCGCCTGCTCGTCGGCAAGATGGCTGGCGCGGTCGGCACCGGCGCCGGGTTCGGAACCCACGCCGAGGCGGTCGAGTCCGGCGTGATGCAGCGCCTCGGGATCGCCGCCGACGAAGCCCCGACCCAGCTGGTCGGGCGCGACCGGCTCGCGGAGTTCACGAACTGGCTCGCGCTGGTCGCCGCCACCGCCGAACGGCTGTCCACCGAGGTGCGCAACCTTCAGCGCACCGAGATCGCGGAGGTCTCCGAGCCGTTCGACGAGGCGAGCCAGGTCGGCAGCTCGACGATGGCGCAGAAGCGCAACCCGATCGTCTCGGAGAACATCACCAGCCTCGCCCGCCTGATCCGGGCCTTCGCGCTCCCGCCGCTGGAGAACATGGTCCAGTGGCACGAGCGGGACCTCGCGAACTCGGCGAACGAGCGGATCGTCCTGCCGCACGCGATCGTGCTCGCCGACGACGTTCTCGTCAAGCTCACCGAGGTGTTTCGGGGCCTGCACGTCGACGCGGCTCGCATGGCCGACGTCGTGGCCGCGTCGGACGCCGCGATGACCGAGAGCCTCGTGCTGGCGCTGACCGCCAAGGGGCTCGCGCGGGCCGACGCTCACGAGGCCCTTCGTCGCCTGACCCGGGACGCGGGGCGCGGCGCGCGGATCGCTGAACGGGCCAAGAGCGATCCGGCCGTGACGAGCTACCTCACGGCCGCCGAGATCGACACGATCCTCGATCCGTCGAGCTACGTCCGGTCGGCGAGCGCCCGCACGGACCGGATCCTGGCCTCGCTCGAGCGGGACCTCACCGGATGACCGCGGCGCCCAGCGTCTGGACGGCGCGACTCACCGTCGCGCTCGGCGAGGCGCGCCGGGCCGCTCGCCTGGCCGAGGCGCTCGGCCCCGAGTCCCGGCGGGAGGTGCCCCGCGCGTCGGCGGCGGTCGACCGGCCGGGGCCGGGAACAGTCGAACTGCTCGTTCGGGCCCGAGATTCCGGCGCGATGCGGGCGGCGCTGAACACCTACCTCGGCTGGATCCATCTCGCCCTCGAGACCGAGCGGGCCGGTCGGGCTCCGGAGGTCGAGCCCGGAGCCTGATCCCGCGCGCTCGGCGCGTCCGCGCGATGCCGGCCGCCGAAGCGCTTATGTTCGGAGTCGGGTGGCCGGGCCGTGGCGCTGCCGGCGAAGCTTCAGAACGACCTCAAGCAGTTCCAGCGACTCCAACAGGAGCTCGGGAACGCGCAGCAGCAGCGGCTCCAGATCGACCTCAAGCTGCGCGAGGTCACGCACACCCTGGAGGAGCTCAAGGGCGTCGCGGACGACGGCGTCATCTACCGCCCGATCGGCGGGCTGCTGGTCCGGGCGAAGAGCAAGAAGGAGGTCGATGACCTCCTGACCGAGGAGAAGGAGACCCTCGAGGTCCGCCTCAAGGCGCTCGAGCGGCAGGAGGGCCACCTGCGCGAGCGCTACACGACGATGCAGCAGGAGCTCTCCCAGGCGCTCCAGGCCGCCGGGGTGTCTCCGGCGGGCCCCGCCGACACCGGCGACGAGTAGCGCTCAGGACCGCCGGCGCACGAGGCGGTCGGCGATCTCCCGGACGAGCGGCTTGGCCGACGGCGGGATCGACCGTGTCCGATCGAGCCGGGCGAGGGCGCGGGCGGTGAGCGCGGCGATGCGCGTCTCGGAGCAGGCCAGACTCCCGGTCGCCCGTATCACCTCGCGCGCCCGCTCGACGTCCTCCGGCGTCGCGTTGGGGTTGCCGAGGACGCGCGAGAGCCGTCCGCGGTCCGCCTCGCTCGCCGCGGCCCAGGCCCTGACGAGCAGCAGCGTGCGCTTGCCCTCGGGCAGATCGTTCGGGCTCTTGCCGGTCTCCTCCGCGTCGAAACCGGCGCCGAGGACATCGTCGCGCAACTGGAACGCGATCCCGAGATCGAGCCCGATCGACTCCAGGTCGCCGAGGCGATCCGGCCGCATCCCTCCGAGGAGCGCGCCGATCCTCAGCGGCGCCGCCACGGTGTAGACCGCGGACTTTAGGCGGTGGACGTTCAGCACATCGTCCTCGGTCACGGACCCCGGGTCGAGCGTCGCGTTGCGGATGTCGAGGAGCTGGCCGTACGCGGTCCAGCGCGTCATGCGAACGTACTCGCCGAGGGCGGCCAGGCGGGCGGGGAGGGGGGCGCGCACGGAAAGCAGCGCGTCGACGGTGAACGGCTCCTCGAGGTCGCCGAGCGTGATGCCGATGCCCACCCCGTACTCCTCGCTCGATCCGACACGGTGCTCGCGCCGGTGCATCGCCTCGGCCGCCCGGTGCACGCTGGGCCCACCGCGTCGCTGCTCCGCGTGGTCGATGATGTCGTCATGCACCAGCATCCAGCTCTGGAAGTGCTCGAGGGCCGCGGCCGCCGGCAGCGCCGGCGTCGGCGGGCGGCGCGTCGCGAGATGGTAGCCGGCGAGCACCAGGATCGCGCGGAAGCGCTTGCCACCGCGCAGCGTGAACTCCCGGTTCACGTCGAGGTAGGGCCGTACCGTCTCGGGCGCCGCGCTCCGGGCCCGGGCGTACGATCGCGCGAGTTCACGCTCGAGCGGTCGGAGGTACCGGTAGAGACCGTTCAGATCCACGGCGGCTGCGCGTGGACTCCCACGTATTTAATGAACCCTGCCTTGCGAACCTCGATGGCCTCGCCGACGTTCGTCCAGCTGGCCGGCGGCCTCGTGGAGGCGATGGGTCAGCGCCTCGACGCCGCGAAGCCGCTAGCGGAGGGCCTCGTGCTCCAGACGGAGGACGGGTTCCTCTACGCGTTCCTCGAGGACCCCGACCAGGTCTCCCTCGAGTCGGTGCGGCGGATCGCCGGGGAGGGCGTCGGCCCCGCCCGGCTGGTCGTGCTGACCCCTGGTCGCCTCCCGCTCGCGATCACGGCGGAGGTGCTCCAGCGGTCCGGGACGGTGATCGAGGGCGCTCGCTTCGCCGAGCTCGCGCGCCAGCTCGGTCTCGAGTCGCTGATGGGCGAAGAACCGCGCCGTCCGCCCGAACCGCGGAACCGGCTGTTGCCGAGCGCGCAGCTGCTGGACGCCGTCATGGGCCGCGCGAGGACCTGGCTCGATTGGGGGGTCCCCGCGCTCGCGTTGCGCTTCTACCGCCAGGCCGCCGCGATGAAGCCGGGATTCCTGCCGGCCCGCATCGGGATCGGCCGCTCGCTGCTGGGACTCGGTCTGCTCGACGATGCCGACCGGCTGTTCGCCGAGGTCCGCGCGACGCGCCCCGACGATCTCGACGCTCGCCTCGGACAGGCGGCCGTCCTCGGCGCGCGGGCCAAGCCGCGCGAGGAGATCGCGATCTACCGCGCGCTCCTGGCCGAGGACGAGGCGCGGGTCGAGGTCCGGGCGCACCTGGTCGCTGCGCTGGTCGATCTCGGAGACTGGGCGGCCGCCCGCGTCGAGATCGAGGCGATGCTCGAACGGACGCCCGAGGAGCCGCAGCTGCGGTTCCTGCACGCCATCGCGCTCGAGCGCACCGGGCCGGCGGACGCATCGGAGCGCGAGCGCGCCGAGGCGCGTCGCCTCGGGCTGACCGTCGAGCGCGAGCGCGCGCTGTGCCAGCATCTGGGGATCCCGCTCCCCCCACTCCCGGGTGAGGCCGCGGGACCCCCCGCCCGGGGCCCGGCGAGGCGACGCGGCGCGAAACGCACCGCTCCGGACCGTCCCCGGCGCACTCGCCGTGCCGGGCCGCGGCGACCGGTGGTCCGGCGCGGCGGGGACTCGCCCCGGCGCGCGCGACACCGCAAAGGTAAGTAACGCACCGACCGATTTGCGCCGGGCCTCGGCGAACATGCGGATCGTCTCCGTTCTCCCCAGCGCGACCGAGATCGTCTTCGTCCTGGGGCACGGCGCGGAACTGGTCGGCCGCAGCGCGGAATGCGACTATCCCCCCGAGGTCGCTTCGCTCCCGGTCGTCATGCGGCCGCGGACTCTGGACCTCGACCGCTCCTCCGCGGAGATCGACCGACGCGTGCAGGACGTCCGCGGGCGGGACGAGAGCCTCTACGATCTCGACATCGACCGCCTAAGCGAACTCGCGCCGGACCTGATTCTGACGCAGGACCTGTGTCGGGTCTGCTCGGTGACCGATGCCGAGGTCGCGAGCGCGTGCGCGCGGGCGGACGTGGCGCCGAGGATCGTCTCGCTCACCCCGAGGACGCTCGCGGGCGTCTTTGCGTCGATCGAGGCGGTCGGTCGAGCGCTGGAGGATCCCGCACCGGCGCGAGCGCTGACCCGACGCCTGCGGGAGCGCTGCGCCCGGCCCCCGGGTCCCGCCGTCGCTCGGGTCGCGGTGGTGGAGTGGCTCGACCCCCCGATCGTGGCCGGGCTGTGGACACCGGACATCGTGCGGGCGGCGGGCGGGGAGTCGATCGGCCCGCGGTCCGGCCGGCCGGGCGAGCGCACGGGCTGGGCTCGGCTCTCCTCCGATCCCCCCGACCTCCTCGTGCTGTCTCCCTGCAGTTTCTCGGTCGATCGCTCGCGTCGCGAGCTCGAGGCCCCCGCGCTGCGTCGCGCCGTCGCCGGGGTGCGGGCCCCGCTCGGGACGTTCATCGCGGACGAGGCCTACTTCTCCCGACCGGGGCCGCGCCTGGCCGACGGGGTCGAGCTCGTGCGGCACCTGCTCGCGCGAGCCCCCTGGGACCCGCCGATGCCGGTGGCGCCGTACGCGGCCGGGCCGGAGGCGGCGGCATGAGCTCGGGGATCCCCTACACGTACAGTTGGACGGCGACCGAGCCGGCCCGGGGGCGGATCACGACCTCCCGCCAGGAGGTGCTTCAGATCAGCGTCGCGTTCGCGGTCCTCACGCTCGACTTCGTGCTGATCCTGTTCGTGGGCGGGGTGTTCACCGGGAGCAGCGTCAGTTCGATCGTCGCCGTGCCGCTCGACCTCGTCGGGTTCGCCGCCCTCGTCGCGCTCACCGCGTTCGTCTGCCACGAGCTCGCCCACAAGATCTCGGCGCAACGCCACGGCTACTGGGCCGAGTTCCGCTGGTCGCCGATCGGACTGGCGTTCTCGGTGGTCACCGCCTACCTAGGACTCCTGTTCGCCGCGCCGGGAGCGACCGTGATCGGCGGCATGGGCAACGTCCGCGACTGGGGCCGGACGAGCCTCGCCGGGCCGCTCACGAACCTGTCGTTCGCGGCCGCGTTCTACGCGGGAGCGACCGCGGCGTGGTTCTTCGCGAGCCCGCTCTACTTCTGGCTGCTGCTGCTGGCCTGGTTCAACTCGTTCTTCGGCGTGTTCAACCTCCTGCCCTTCGGCCCCCTCGACGGCGCGAAGGTCCTGCGCTGGAGCAGCGCGATCTGGGTCGTCGCCTTCGTCGTCGGCGTTGCGGCGGCCGTCGTCTCGTATCTCGCCGTAGTCGTGGTCGGACGGCCGGTCCTGTAGGAGGAGGTCGTGTCCCGTCCGCGCCTCCGGGAGCTCGGGCGCGATCGCCAGCTCATCGACACTGACTTCCGCGACACCGAGGGGCTCGTCGCCGCCTATCTCGTGCCGGAGGAGGAGGGTTGGATGCTCATCGAGACCGGCCCCACGAGCTGCCGGGAGGCGCTGCTCGCCGGCATCGATCGGGCCGGGGTCGAGCGCGCGGCGATCCGGCACGTCCTGGTCACCCACATCCACCTCGACCATGCCGGCGGCGTCGGGGCGCTGGCCGACGCGCTCCCGCGCGCGACGTTCTATGCGCACGAGCTCGGCGTCCCGCACCTGATCGATCCGACGCGCCTGATCGCGAGCGCCCGGCGGGCCTGGGGCGCGGCGGCGGACCCCCTGTGGGGACCGATCGTCCCGGTCGCGGCCCCGAGGATCCAGGCCCTGCGCGGCGGGGAGCGCTTTCCCGTCCGGGGCGGGGAGGTCCGCGTGCTCGCGACGCCCGGGCACGCCCGGCATCACCTCGCCTTCTTCGATAGCGCGATCCGCGGGGTGTTCACGGGTGACGGGGCGGGCGTGCGCCTGGAGCACAGCCCGCGCGTGCGCCCGGCGGTGCCCCCTCCGGATCTCGATCTCGAGCAGCTCTTCGCGAGCGTCGAGGCGATGCGGGGCCTCGACCCGGTGCTGGTGCTCTACAGTCACTTCGGACCGAGTCCCGACGGTGCCGCGGACCTCGCGCGCTATCGCGGCATCGTGGAGGCCTGGCGGGACGTGGCGCTCGCCGCGGCGCGGGAGCGGGCCGACCCGGACTACGTCGCCGAGCGGCTGCGCGAGTTCGACCGACGGGGCGTCGAGCCGGCGGGCGCGGCGCGCGCGGGGACCGACGACCGCGCGGTCCTGGTCTCGGGATATGACCTGGCCGCGCGCGGATTTCTGCGCTACTTCGAGACCCGCGGGGTGGTGACGGTCCCGGGCGAGCGCGAGGGATCCGGTCCGGTCAGTCCACGAGCGTGACGAGGTTGGTCGGTCGCCCCTCGACGGGATAGCCCGCGGTCAGCACGATCGGGCCCGGACCGGCGAACGAAGTCGAGTCCACCAGCGCCGCGACGTGGTCCCGGAGCTCGATCAGATTGCGGTGCGCGGGCACCGGGAGGGTCCGCACGCCGCGCACGAGCGCGAGACGGCGTCGGGCCGGCGCGGAGTGCGAGAGCGCGACCACCGGCGCGGTGGGTCGCAGGGCCGCCACGGTCCGCGCGGTCCGGCCGGAGTGCGTCGGCGTCGCGATCGCCCGCGCCCGCACTCCCTCGGCCAGCGTGACCGCCGCCGCCGCCACCGAGCGCTCGCTCGGCGCGCCCGGGGGCGTCGCCCGCAACAGCTCGCGCAGCCCTCGCGCGTCGTAGGCCGGCTCGGTCGCCTCGGCGATCCGGGCGAGCCAGCGGACCGCTTCGACCGGAAATTCCCCGACCGCGCTCTCCTCGCTCAGCATCACCGCGTCGGCACCGTCGAGGACGGCGTTCGCGACGTCCGTCGCCTCTGCGCGCGTCGGCCGCGGAGAGTGGATCATGCTGAGCAGCATCTGCGTCGCCACGATCACGAACTTGCCGGCGACGTTCGCCTTGCGGACGAGCCGCTTCTGCTCGAGGGCGAGCCGCTCGAGCGGCACCTCGATGCCAAGGTCGCCGCGCGCCACCATGATCCCGTCGGCGGCGGACAGGATCCCGTCGATCTCGTCGAGCGCGTCGCGCCGCTCGATCTTGGCGATCAGACCGACCTCCCGGCCCCCGGCCTGGTGGTCGAGCCATCGGCGCGCGCGGACCACGTCGGAGGCGTCCCGGACGAACGAGAGGGCGACGAAGTCGGTGCCGCCGCGCAATCCGATCTGTGCGTCGTGCCGATCCTTCGGCCCGAAGACTTCGACGCGAAGATGGGCGCGGGGAAGATAGATGCCGGCGTGACCGCTCACCGTTCCGCCGCTGATGACCCGGGTCTCGATCGCCCCGCGCCGGACGCGCTCGACGCGCAGCTCGACGACTCCATCGCCGAGGAGCACGGGATCGCCGGGCCGGGCCGCCCGGACGAACGACGGCAGCTGGACCCCGACCCGGCGACCGTCCCCCGGGCGGGAATCGGCGTCCAACCGCAACGACTGCCCGGGCTCGAGCGATATCGCCGGAGCGGCGAGCGCCCCGATGCGGATCTTCGGCCCTTGGACGTCCGCGACGATGGCCACGTCGCGCCCCGCCTGGCGGGCCGCCTCGCGCATCCGCCGCAGCGTGGCGCGATGCTCGGCGTCGGTCCCGTGCGAGAAATTGAGCCGAAAGCCGTCGGTCCCCGCCCGCAGGAGTTCCCGCAGCCGAGCCGGCCGATCGGATGCGGGCCCCACGGTAGCGAGGATCTTGGTCTTGCGCACGGCGACGGAGAGCGCACCGCCCTCATAGCCTCGGAGGCGCTGCCGGTGTTCGCGCTTTAGTACGGACCCCTCGTGTGCGTCCCCAGCCCCGTGGTGTAGCGGCCAAGCATGCTGGCCTTTGGAGCCGGCGACAGCGGTTCGAATCCGCTCGGGGCTATAATTATAATAATTGAGGGGCCCTAGGTCCGGCGATGGCAACCGACCGGATGACCTCGATTTCCATCCATGCGTCGACGCTGAGGATGCTCCAGCCCTTCAAGAAGGGGGACATGACCTGGGACGACGTACTCATCGATTTCATCGAGGAGCATGTCCCGAAGGAGTTCGTCCGCGCGATGATCCGGGAGGCGGAGAAGGGCCCGGGCATCCCGTTCGATCAGGTGTACCAGGAGCACGTTCGGCGGAGGGGTTAACGCGTGCCCGTCGTGGACATGAGCCACGAGGCGAGGCGACAGTTCTTGCTGCTCCCCCCAGAAATCGCCGACCGGTTCAAGGAGCTCGCGGACCATCTCAGGGAGAACCCCCACCGACTCCCTCCTTGGTGTGAGGTGAAGTCCATCGGTCGAGAGGGCGGAAAGGAGGTCTTTCGAGCACGTGTGGGCGAGTATCGCGCGTCCTACGTGTTCGATGGGGAGGTCATTCGATTCACACGATTCCGCTTACGGAAACACATGGGCTATTCCTCGCTTCCGAAGTCGTAGCGAACATCGCCTCCAATCACTCGCCCGGGACCAAAGTCACCTCCCGTTCCCCAGGATCTCAGAGTCAGTGGCGCAGCCGGGGTCGCGACCGAACCGCTGACCCCAAACGCGGGCGTCCGAGCCAGAGGTCTGAGGGCGTCGCCCAACTGGCCCTAAATCGCTTTGCGCCGGATGATTCCTTGACAGAGCCCCACAAGGTGGCCCTCAGGATCCGTGAAGTAGGCGAACGCGACTTTTCCTCGACCCTTCGACGAGGGACGCTTGTCGGGGAAGGCTGTTGGGTTTCCGACCCGCTTCCCACCGAGCCGCTCGACCTCACGAAGAGCCGCCTCGAAGTCTGGGACCTCAACGAAGAAGGTCAGATGGCCCCCGTTCCCAGTCGGATCTGCTCCCAGTCCCCCGCCAATCCCGCGGGATGCCGCCTCGGTGACTCCGTAGTCCGCGCCTGGAGCGACATCGGCCGCCTTCCACCCGAAGAGGTCGCCGTAGAAGGTTCTGAGACGCTGCCCACTCTTTCCCGTTACCTCGAACCACGCAACGGGCATCGGAAGATCATTCTCTGCTCTCATCGGTTCTATACGGCACCGCCCTTGCCGGTCTCGAGATAGTTCTTCATGCTGCCCATTAGGTAGGTCCAGGCCCCATCGCATGGGCCGAAGCAGGCGCATTTGGGTGTCAGACCCGCGTGGAGGAAGCGGAGTTCGGAGCGGCTGGCGCCTTTGGAGCCGATCTGGAAAAGGATCTTCGTCCCAATGAGCTCCTTCTTTTCGGACTGGTCAACGACCTTCCACTCGACCCTCGCCGGCCGCGTCGCCTTCACTAGGCTGAGCGTCCACACGTCGTTCGGGAATTTCAGGACCAGCTTGCTACCTTCCTTGTCCGAGCCGTCGATGTTCTTGCACCACCACCCGCGCAACCCGCCGGCGGTCGAGACGGTCTCGAAGACGTCATTCGCCGAAGCGTCAACTTCGAGCGTCCGTGTGACTCCTGCAGGGGGTACAACGTCCACGTGCTCGACCTCGGTACTCGCCGTCATCGAACGGGCTATGGAATCCATACTATTTTATTCGACTACGGCGGAAAACCATAGCGAGCTCGAGTTGAGTACTCGACAGGCTCTGAGACGGGACGCGGCCGTGACCAAATACTTGTTATTTCATAGGTAGTGCGGAGACCTCCGGTGATCGTCGGCCCCCAAGCGCACAACAAGGGACAGCCAGCCCCCTACCTGCTGTTCACACGCCCCGAGGGTTCGATTGGCTGCCCTATCCGCGCGTCACTAGGCGTACTCGGCCACAAGTGGTCGTTCATTATCCTTCGAGACGTAGCGTTCCTTCCCGCTCCGACCTTCAACCTGATTCAGCACCGTAATCCGGGCCTGACGCCCAGGGTTCTTTCTGAACGCCTAAAGGAGCTGCGTGCGACGCAGCTCATCGAGAAGGTCGCCCATCCGAGGGACGAGCGTGTGTACTTTTACAGACTCACGGACAAGGGGCGGGACGCGATACCGGTTCTCGCTTCGATGATGCAGTTCGGAATGAAGCATCTCGCAGAGAAGGTATTCGAGGACGGCAAGCCGAGGACAATGAAGGATTGCTTCCCGGGCCTGGCGGAACGTTTTCTCGGAGAACTTTTCGACTACGCGATCTCAGACTTCAAGTCGGGCGTGGGACCCCCAGAGGGGATTCTTCTCTCGCCTTCAACCGCCCCGAAGTTCGGCGTGGCTGTCCGTAGCGGACCTCTGGCTTCCGGGGGACCGCGGCGAAAGAGGAAGCGCTTCGTGGTCCGACCTTCCCGTCCGCCTTAGCAACGAGTTCCCGCTAAGCCAATTTCATCTCGCCGTGACCGGATCGAGCGCTTCAATCACTCCCCCAAGGGGGTGGCAGCACCGTGCTTGTATCCCATTCTGAAGAAAAATACCAGCGAATCCGCTCGGGGCTACCCATTCCGGCGGGCCCGCGTGGCGCTAGCCTTTTGGGCCGAACGCTAGTCCCCCTCAGATGGCGATGCGGGAACCGGCCCCGCTGGACCTGTTCGCGTCGCGACTGATGCGTCGCTTCCGGATTCCGGGACTATCGCTCGGAATCTCGAGGAACGGCCGACCGATTTTGTCCCGGGGCTACGGCTGGCGCGACCGCGAACTTCGACGGCCCGCCTCCTCGAAGACGGTGTACGGGATCGCCTCGATCACGAAGTCGTTCACCGCGCTCGCCATACTGCGGCTCGAAGAGGAAGGACTCCTGCGGGTGACGGACCCCGTCGTGCGCCATCTTCCGGAGTTTCGGAGTCCGAATCCCCGCTGGACGGCGAAGATCTCGCTCCACCACCTCCTCACCCACTCCTCCGGAATGCCGCCGTTGGCAGGGACGTACCTCTCCCAGCTTCGTTCGCGCGCCCGCGACCCGTCCTTCGACGCGCGCTCCGTCCGGCGGGTGGGCATCGACCTTGAGGCGGGGCCGCTCGACAGCTTCGAACAACTGCTGGAGTACCTCACTACGGTGCGGTACCAACCCATCGCTCCGCCGGGCCATCAGTTCAGCTACTCGAACGAGGGGTTCATGCTGCTCGGGGCGGTGATCGAGCGCAGCGCCGGCCGCACCTACGAGAACTATCTCGACGAGCAAATCCTACGACCGTGTGGAATGCGGCACACGACCTGCGATGCCGGGATCATGCTTCGCTACCCGGAAGTCACCACCCTGTACTCACCACAACGAATCCGATCCCGCGTGCGGATGGTCCCCTCCCAGAACTGCGGCATGGCCGGGATCCTCCGACCGGCGGGTGGACTGCTGACCAATATCGAGGACCTTCTGCGCTACCTCGAGATATTCCGCACCGGAGGGAGAGCCGGCCGGGAGCGGATCCTGACCCCGAAGAGCGTGAGCAAGATGCTCCGTCCCGCCATCCCCATCGACACGGACCGTTTCTACGGCTACGGCATCGTGGTTCGACCCGCCTACCATGGTCACTTGGTCGCGTACCATGGCGGCGGGACGAAGGGCGTCTCCTCAGAGTTCGCGGTCGTTCCACGCAAGGGCATCTGCGGGGCGGTTCTGGCCAACGTGGAGCGCGTCCCGTCGTTCAACGTCCTGTTCGCGGGGATCAATCGACAGCTCGGGTTACCGATGTCGACCCCGTTCTTCGAGACGCCGTCCGTGGTCTCCCGCGCCGGTCCGCTCGCGGAGTTCGAGGGGTGGTACTGGGGCGGGGACGGCTTCAAATGCAACGTGAGGGCGGGTCGGCGCGAACTGACCCTACGTTTCTGGGAGCTCGATGGTAACACGCACGTCGTCCGCGCGGCGCCGTGCGGAACCGATCGATTCTTGATTCGGCTCTTTGGCCTTCCGTGGACCATCAGATTCGTGCGGGATGCTTCGAAGCGGGTGTCCGCGGTGTTCGTGTCGTACTGGTGGTACCGTCGCCGCACCGAGCAAGAGGTTCGACACGGCCGACGAAACCGGTTCGCCTGGTGAGGGCGAAGTCCCGAGGTCCCCACGAGAACGTGACTCTCGTGCGACGGGAGTCGAAGTTCATCAGGAGGATTCGGATCGGGCTCGATTCCGTTCCCCGTCGATGGCGGAGCACGTCCCTCGACGCGCTCCATCGACGACCTCGACCTCCCTCGCCGACCTCGCGGACGGACCCCCCGGCGAGGTTCTTCACAGGTCCACGACACCGGCGTCTTAGGCTACCCGAGCGTGCACGACAGCACGGTCGGACGGTACGCCGAGGTGGGAACCCGCGAGCTGAAGGACGCCTTGGATTCGGCCACCGGCCTGGGGGTGTGCACCGCGATCGGCAACCGACCACGAATCCGCTCGGGGCGGTCCGAGAGCGATTTCTGCCCAGTGCCCACATGAACACAACGATCGCGGCGGCCCGGCCGTCGCTACGCCACCAAAATTCGCTCCCTGCCCGTACCTCTCTTCCACGCCGTAGCGACTGGTCCGACCGCGTTCGGGGGTTCGAACGGGCCACCGCTCCTTTCTAGGAAAGCAGCGCCGTTACCGACTGTCCGACACGTTCGCGGAAGCGGCCACGGCGAGGACTTGGCCACGCGAGAGGCCGGTCTTCCTCGGGAGGCTCGGTCCCGATCGTTCACGCCATGCGGGACGCTTCGGGCGAAGACTTCCGGGGCGGGGTCGAAGATTAGGTCAGAGCTCGACCGGAACCAAGGGGTGGATGCCGGCAACGCGCGGGACATCCTGATCGTCGCGGGGCGAGATCGGATGGCTGGCTGCGTCCCGGACGCGCTCGCCTTCGTCGAACTCGCGCAAGCCCGAAGAGTTCGGGTCGTCGCGGCTCCTCGAGCGACCGACACCGATTCTCCGGCAAGCCGGCGGACTCCCACCCTACATCCCCGGGCCGCGGAGTTCGAGAGTGAACTGACGCCGGAAGCGGACTCGAGCCGCGATCGCGGCCATCCCGGAAGGCCGCCAGCATACCAAGACCCGGCGCGAGCCGGGCCGATCGCGGACGATCGTTCCCGAGGCCGCCGCACGGGTCCGCAGCTCGAAGGTTCGCGCGACGCACCGCTGCTCGGAACCCAGACGGTCACCGACCGCGAGCGGCCCGGGATCTCGCATCGGTCGCCAGGGCTTCGTGGCGATGGGGGTGCTCGTGCCCCGTCGTTCCCCCGGCGACGGCCGGGGTGCCGAGCGTGTATCGGCCGTAGGCGATGCCCTTGACACCCCGCAGGTCCTCAGCGGCGGCGACCACCTCGTCGCTCCTTCCCACGAGACCGATCAGCTGCATGCACGAGCCGCCCTCGAGATGGACGTGGGAGGAGGACCGGACGTGCGTCCCCCAGCGATGCTCGGCGGCGGTGAGCCGCTGGAGGACATTGGGGGTGTCATGTCGGTACACGAGCAGGACGCCGGCCACCGAATCGGAACCTGGGTCGCCCAGCGAGCGTTCCGCGAGCTCCTTGCGAATGAGAGCGCGGATCGCATCCGACCGGCTACGGCAGTTCCGCTCCTTCACCCAGCTGTCCAGAAGGGCGAGGAGCTCCCGTTCGAGGGAAACGCCCAGGCGCACCACGTAGTCGCCCCTTCGTTGCCGCAGATGGGCCGCCGGGACGGCGACATCTCCCGCTAGCGTTCGTCGTCGCGGGTGCCTCACCGTACCGCTCCTTTCGGGGAGGCGAGCTCGACTCCGTTCATAATGGTACGGATGGGGTCCCACCCGGCGCGACGCGTGCGTGTTACGATTAAGAAATACGACCGAAGCAGTTAAGAACCGCCGCGGTTGGCACGCTCAGTGTCTTTTGCCTCGACCGAGATTCGGAACCCGATCGTCCTTTCCCGACAGGAGTGGGTCAAGGTCATCTTGATCTACGCCGGCATCGCCGCCGCGACCGGCGTCGGGATCTATCTTACCTTCTGGGTCGGTACCCAGTACGCGATCTTCTGGCCGCTGGGCATCCTGGCCTACACGCTGGGTCTACGGCACGGCGTGGACGCCGACCACATCTGTGCCATCGACAACACCACGCGCAAACTGATCCAGCAGGACAAGCGCCCGACCACGGTCGGGACCTGGTTCTCCCTGGGTCACTCGACCATCGTCGTCGCCATGCTGGGTCTGCTGGTCGTGGCCAGCCGATTCATCGAGAGCAACCTGCCCGCCTTCGAGGCCGACGGAGCGATCTTGGGCACGATCATCTCCGGAGCGTTCCTCTACATCATCGCGCTGATCAACTTCCTGATCTTCTGGCAGGTCTATCTCATCTACCGGGAACTCCGGACGGGCCGGCTCGACCAGAAGAAGCTGGACGAGACGCTGCTGAAGCGGGGCTTCATGAATCGCTACTTCGGCAAGCTGTTCCGATTCGTCAACGAGCCCTGGCAGATCTATCCGATCGGGGTGCTGTTCGGACTTGGCTTCGACACCGCGTCCGAGGTCGCTCTGATCGCGATCACGGTGACGACGGCCGCCCTCGCGTTCCCGCTGTGGATGGTGATGGTGCTGCCGTTCATGTTCACCTGCGGCATGGTCCTCACGGACACCACCGACGGATTCGGGATGCGCTTTGCCTACGGGTGGGCCTTCATGAAGCCGATCCGGAAGGTCTACTACAACCTCACGATGACGGTGATTTCGGTCCTCGTCGCCATCGTGATCGGGACGATCGAACTGCTCGGAGTGCTCGCCTCGGAGCTCAATCTGAGCGGGGGACCGTTCGGGTTCTGGAACACGATGAACTGGTTGAACAACTCGAATGGGCCCGGCGACATCGAGATCTGGGGCTGGTGCGGGATTCTCATCATCGCGCTGTTCTGCGGGTGTTGGGCGGTCTCTATCGCGATCTATCGATGGAAACACATCGAGGACGTGGGGTTCGGCAAGCCCCCGACGCCGGTGAACCCGGTCGACGCCGCGCCGGAGCCGGGCACTTCCTCCTCAGAACCTGCGTGAGCGCGGGATCCCGGTCGAGGATCCCGGGCGGGCCCGCGGCGAACGGAGACGGGGCAGGTTCCACCGAAGGGGGGGAGCGTGTTCGGCGGCGGACGGCCGTAGGCTACTCCTTCCCTCCCACGTCGTGGCGAACCGACCCGTCGAGCGCGAGGTCCCGGACACCGACGACCCGCGTCTCCGTGGATATACGTATCCCGACAATATTTACATAGCAAGAACTCATCCACCCGCTTCGTGGCGGGCGCAACCGCGGCCGTCGACCAGGTCCTCGTCGCGGACGCTTCCGATAAGCAGCTCCGCCGCGCGCTGTCGTTTCAAGATCTCTTCATGATCTCGTTCGGCGGGGTCGTTGGCTCGGGCTGGCTCTTCGCCGTCGCGGCCTCCTCGCACCTCGCGGGCCCGGCCTCCGTGGTGTCGTGGATCATCGCGGGGATCTTCATGATCGCCATCGCCCTCTGCTTCTCCGAGACGGCTTCGGCCCTGCACAAGACGGGCCAGCTCGTGCGCGGTCCGCTCTACACCCACGGTGGTTTCACCGGGTACATCATCGGCGCCGCCTACATCCTCGGATCGATCACGGTCCCGGCGATCGAGGCCGAGGCCGTCATCACGTATGCGAGCACCTACGAGCCGACGTGGCTGGGTTCGAACGGGCTGATCACTCCGACCGGCCTGGTCTTCGCCGTTCTGCTCCTGGTTGGATTCTTCTTCCTGAACTACGTCGGCGTGCGCTTCCTCGGCGCCTTCAACACGGTCGTGACGTGGTGGAAGTTCATCATTCCGGTGTTGACGATCATCTTCCTGTTCACGATCTTCCACTCGACGAACTTCACCGTGTCCGGCGGGTTCATCCCGTTCGGATGGCCCGGGGTCTTCATCGCGATCCCGTCGGCCGGCATCGCATTCGCCTACCTCGGGTTCCGGGGCGCGGCGCAGTTCTCGGGCGAAGCGAAGAACCCGCAGCGCGACGCGCCGAGGGCGATCATCCTGTCGATCACCGCGGCCGTGATCCTCTACGTCCTGCTCCAGGTCGTGTTCATCGGCGCCATCAACTGGGGCGCGAACGGTCTGGCGCCGGGCGACTGGGCCGGCCTGAGCTCGGTCACGACGACGCTGTACTCGGCGCCGTTCTACACGGTCATGCAACAGGCCAGCGTCGCGCTGCTCGGCGGGTTCGCGACGATCCTCCTCATCGACGCCATCATCTCGCCGTCGGGGACCGGTTGGGTGTTCCTGGGGGAGGCGACGCGCGCGGTCTACGGAGTCGGCGCGGACGGATTCTTCCCGCGGGGCCTATTGAGCATCCAGCGCCGGACCCGGATCCCTTGGGTCGCGCTCATCGCGACGACGGTGGTCGGCGGGATCTTCATCATACCGCTGCCGTCCTGGTACCTGTTTGCCGGGTTCGTGACCGACGCCTTCACCATCTCGCTCCTCATGGGACCGCTGACCCTCTTCGTTCTACGCTGGCACGCCCCGAACATCAAGCGGCCGTTCCAGTTGCCCGGCGCGCTGGTCGTCGGCGGCCTCGCCTTCGTCGGCGGCTCCCTCGTGATCTACTGGTCCGAGTTCGGCGGGCTCTTCTACGTCTTCTCGGTGATCTTCATGGTCCTCCCGCTGTTCTACTTCTTCTACGCACCGCGGAACCTGGGGATCAAGCCGTCCACGGCGCTCGCGATCGGGATCGTCCAGCTGGCCGTGGTGGTGATCGACACCGTCTGGGGCTACATCAACCTCTACATCGGCAACGTCGTGTCGCTCAGCCCGACGCCCGTCACGGTCTCGAACTCGACCCTCACGATGACCTTCGCGATCTACTACGTGGTGCTCCTCCTCGCGATTTGGGTGCCCACGCTCGTGACGACGATGCTCGCCCATCCGGACGGCAGGCGCATGATGCGCGCGGGCTACTGGGTCCTGGTCCTGCTCTCGGTCGAGATGGTGCTCTCCTGGTTCTCGGTGCTCGGCACGTTCCCGTTCGGGCCGTTGAACGGCAACCCGTACATCCCGTTCCCCTACGACACGATCGCGATGGCGATCATCGCCGCGGGCATCTACGCCTGGGGCCTCATGAGCGGCTACCGCACCAAGGACCTCGCCGAGGTCGAGGCCCTGATGGCCCGACCCGAGGCGGACGCCGCCACGGCGTGATCCTACTCTCGGGTTGGGCCCGGGCCGACGGGTCCCTCACTTCCACTGGTAGAGGGCCTGGCCGCACTTCTCACAGACTTCCGTGTTGAAGTTCGGGTGAAAGCGCGGGTGCGTCATCCGGTGGCACCACGGACACTCGAAGCGCGGTAGCGGGAACGGAATTCCCGCGTCGTCGTGGAGCAGGTCCATCAGGATCGGCTGGGTCGATGCCGGTGGCATGCCCCGGGACGCTTCGAGCCGGTCGAGGACATGGGAGCATCCCTCGAACGCGGCGACGATCCCGGCAACGCGCTCCGGCTCGCTCGTGGTGGGAAGGGTCAGCGTCGCCTCCGTGCCGTACACGGCGAGCGTCGGCAGGTCCCGCTCGGGGTGGGGGGAGAGGGCGGCCGCGGCGCGCAGGAACCGGTGGACCTCGGCCTCCCGGTAGACGGCCGCCATCCCGGCGTCGTAGGTGTAGACCACCCAGCGCCGGTCGAGGTCGGCGTCTCCGGTTCGGGTCCCCTTCGCGCTCCCCCGGCCCTGGCGGTACCGCTCGAGGATCCGGTCCGTGCCGACCGAGCCGCGGCTGAAGACCCGGGGCCGGATTCCGGCGTAGAGCCACGGCATCCGGTAGTGGGGCATCGCCGGTGGGTCGATGAGCCGCACCGAGGTCGTGATCCCGACCTGCATCTCGGGCGAGAAGAGCCGCGGCTCCAGGAAGCTGAGCTCCCAGAGCCGGCCGGCGGCGGGGCCCACGAGGGACGGGGGCCCGGACGGAGCGCGGCGGCCCGGCGGTGCGACGGCTCGCTCGCTACGGAAGCCCGGGAACTGGGAGGCCATGCGGGCCGACAGGCGCTTCCAGAACTCGGCGGGGACGAGCGGCGCCTCGATGTTCCGCATCCGGGCGGCGGTCGAACGGAGCCACCGACCAAAAAAGCTCCGGCTGCCCGTGGCGAGCACGGTGCCGGCCCGAGGGCCGCCTCACGGCCCCGGGGGCCGGCTGATCCGGATCCTCCGGATGCGGTGGACCGCGCGGCCACGACGCTCGTCCACTTCGTGCATGGCGACTGAGAGATCGTGACCTCGGACGAGGTCGAGGAGCGGGCCGACCGATTGCGCCGGCAGGTTTCCGTAGACCGAGCCCGGACCCGCGAAGAACACATGCCGCCGCGCTTCGGCGGTCGAACGCGGGTCCGCGCCGAGGTCGTCCAGCACCAGCACGAGGCCCACGCGGGACCAGCGGCGCGTGGTGGGCGCGCCCCAGCGGTACTGGTAGGTGAAGCCGCGCGCGTCCGCGCGTAATGCGATGACCGGGTTGATGAGGCCCGTGCGCAGGCTGAGGAGGATCAACCCGATGCCGAGGACGATCAGGAGGATCGCGAGGACCTCGTCGGCGAGCGGCCCGGTCCGGGCGAGCGGGCCGACGAGGTAGCCCCCGATCCCGATGAAGGCGCTTCCGATCCCGAGCCCCGTGGCCGTCACCGGGATGCGGGTGCGAAGAAAGGCGCGCGCCTCCTCGCCGAGGTCGAGCTCGAGCTCGGGCGCCGCCACGCCACGGCCCGCCATCGCGCAGGGTAGGGCACTGTCCTTATCATACGAGCCTCGGGCATCGCCCGCCTCGAAAACCCGGACGCTCCGGGCGAATCCTAAAGGCGCCGCGGCGAGAGCCCGCGGGGGCATGTCGGTCCGTTCACATCGCCCCCGCCCCACAGCTCGCGCCGACTCGGCGCGCTCCAACCTCGCGTCCTGGGAGCGGACGGCCGAACGCTACGAACGGCGGCACGCCCACGCCCTGGGCCGCGACGGCGGGGAGGCCTGGGGCCTGTTCCGGATCCCCGAGCACACCCTGCGGATGGTGGGCCCGGTCCGAGGGCGCGACGTGCTCGAGCTCGGATGCGGCGCGGCCTGGTGGTCGATCGCGCTTGCCCGGCGTGGCGCGCGGGTGATCGGCGTCGACTTCTCCCCCGTGCGGCTCTCGCAGGCGAGCGCCCGGGTGCGGTCCGCCGGGCGATCCGTCGCGCTCGTGCGCGCGCGGGCCGAGCGGTTGCCGTGCGCGGACGCTTCGTTCGACCTCGTGCTCTCGGACTACGGAGCGACGACGTTCGCCGATCCGCGGCGGACAATCCCCGAGGCCGCCCGTGTGCTTCGTCCCGGCGGGCACCTCGTCTTTGCTCACGCGAGCCCCTGGCGGTCCGTCTGCGAGAGCCCGCGCAGCGGGCGGCCGACGCAGAGGCTCGTCCGGCCCTACTTCGGGATCCACGCGCTGCGCACCCCCGGCTCCACGGAGTTCCAGCTCACCTACGGGGAATGGATCGATCTCTTCCGGGCGAGCGGACTATCGGTCGAGCGGCTCGTCGAACCGTCCGCGGTCGGGGCCCGCCAGAGCACCTACGTCTCTCGGGCCGGCCAGCGCTGGGCGCGGCGCTGGCCGATCGAGACGATCTGGAAGCTCGTCCGACTCCCGGGTCCCACGGGCCGCCGGCGTCCGCGCCGCGCGCGAAGGCCACGCTAACGAAGGACCTTGAAGGCGACGCGGAAGTTGGCGAAGCTGGACGCGACGCGCACCCAGAGCGGCACGAGCGCCTCGAGCCATCGGGCTCCCTCGATTCCTCCGACGTCGATCGCGCCCGGCCAACCGAACTGCCGGAGGATCGAGACCACCTCCGACTTCGCCGTGGGATCGTTGCCGGCGATCATCATGTCCGGCATCTCCCCGCCGACGCTCGGGTTCGCCATGACCGAGTTCGGGACGATGTTGAAGCACTTGACGACTCGAGCTCGGGGCAGCTTGTGCTGCACCTGCTCGCCCAGCGAGTCGGTCGTCCCCACGAACAGGCCCGGAGGATTGCCCTTCGAGAAATCGAGCGGGTTCGTGACGTCGATCAGGATCTTGGCTTCGAACCGAGCGGGTCCCGCGAGGTCGATCACGGTGAGCGCGGCCGATCCGAGGCAGCACAGGACGACGAGCTCGCCGTGCGCCGCGGCCTCGGGGAACGTCCCGAGCGCGGCGTTCGGACCGACGGAACGCTGCCAGGCGGCGAGCTCGGGCTTCCCCGGGTTCTTCGTTCCGAGGACGACGTCGTGACCCTTCTGGGCGAACGCTTGCCCGAGCGCCTGTCCCACCGCACCGCTGCCGAGGATTCCGACGCGCATCGCCCGGTCGAGCCGAACGGCGGGGAAAGGGATTGCGGTCGCCGGAAGCCCCCGAGCGTCTCGGGGCCACCGGAGGTGAGCCTTCCGGGTGCGTTCCAACCTTATCTGGTCCGACCCTTGACCGACCGGTCAGCATGGACGATCCGATCATCGCCGAAGCGCTCGTCAAGGTCTACAACGGCAAGATCCGAGCCGTGGACGGCGTGAGCTTCCGGGTCCGCGAGGGCGAGCTGTTCGGCTTCCTCGGGCCCAATGGTGCCGGGAAGACCACCACGGTCGGGATGCTCACCGCGAACCTGCGCCCGACCCAGGGCCGCGCGAGCGTCGGCGGCCTCGATGTCGCCAAGGACTCGACCGAGGTGAAGCGCCGGATCGGGCTCGTGTTCCAGGAGTCGACCGCCGACAGCGATCTGACCGGTCGCGAGAACCTCGAGCTTCAGGCTGCGCTGTACGCGGTCCCGACCGCGGAAGCGAATCAGCGAATCGACTCGCTGCTCGAGCGCATGCAGATCGCCGACGCCGCCGAGCGCCCCGTGAAGACGTTCTCGGGCGGCATGCGCCGACGCTTAGAGCTCGCGGCGGGGATCGTCCACGCGCCGCGGCTCCTCTTCCTCGACGAGCCCACGCTCGGACTCGACCCGCAGGGCCGCGCCGGCTTCTGGCGCTACATCCAGGAGCTCCGCAAGGAGCTCGGCCTCACCGTGTTCCTCACGACGCACTACCTGGACGAGGCGGACAATCTCTGCGACCGGCTCGCGATCATCGACCACGGCAAGATCGTCGCCACGGGCACGCCGGCCGAGCTCAAGGACCGGCTCGGCGGCGACATCATCACGATCCGCCTCAAGGAGTCCGGCCACAATCTCACGGCCCTGTTCTCGGGCCTCGCCGGCGTGGTCTCGGTCCAAACGCAGGACGGGGCGTACCGCATCAAGTGCGCCAACGGCGAGGCGATGATCCCACAGGTCGTGGAGGCCGCGGCCGGCGCCGGCGAGACTGTCACCGGGGTCTCGCTCAAGCGGCCGAGCCTGGACGAGGTGTTCCTCGAGTTCACGGGCCGGGAGTTCCGGGAGGAGGAGGGGCCGACCGCGACCGACATGGCGGTGCGGATCGGCCAGGTGCGTCAGGGCATGGGCCGGGGAGGTCGCTGATGGCGCGCCCCATCACCGCGCTGACGCGGCGCGAGCTTCTGCGCCTCGCGCGCAACCCGGCGGCGCTCTTCACGAGCCTGCTGATCCCGATTCTCTACCTGACCCTCTTCGGCCAGGGGTTCGCCAACATCACCGGCGGCGGGCATCCGCTGCCGCCGGGCTACATCCTGAGCTCGCCGAACTTCTTCTCGTCGTTCGCGGTGGGCATGGCCGGCTTCGTCGCACTCACCGGCACGCTGTTCACCGGCGCGAACGTGATCTTCGACAAGCTCTTCGGCATCTTCAAGCGGATCGCCGCGTCGCCCGCCTCTTCCTGGGCCGTCTTCGGTTCTCGAGTCCTGGCGGGCTCGGTCCAGCCGACGCTGCTCTCGTTCTTCGTCCTCGGGCTCGCCGTCCTGCTGGGCCACACGGGCATCGCGAGCCTCAACGGCCTCGACGTGACCCAGTCGCTGACCGCGATCGGCGCCGTCGAGATCGTGGTGGCGGTCGTGCTCGTCTCCGCGATGTTCGCCGGACTCTTCGTCGCCTTCGGCTTCCTCATCCAGCAACCGCAGTCGTACTTCGCGGTCGTGAACGCGATCAACCTGCCGGTGCTGTTCACCTCGAACGCGATCTACCCCTGGGGCGCGATGCCCGCCTGGCTGCAGACGGTCGCGACGTACAACCCGGTGAGCCTCGCGATCAACGTGCTGCGCGAGAACTTCTTCGGGACCGCCTACTACGCCTACCCACCGTATGTCTATCTCGCCGGGCTCGCGGCCTGGACGGTCGTTATTTTCCTGCTCGCCACGCTGCTCGCGCGCCGGACGCTCCTCCCCACGGCCTGAGCGTCGGCGATCAATCCCCGGCGTCGGCGATCGGCGCGGGCGGGGCGCGGCGGCGCGGCCGCTGCAGCGCGAGGGGGACGAGCGACAGCAGGATCAGCCCGGCGGAGACCAGGAAGATCAGGTGGATCGACTGCAGGAAGCCGCTCGCGACCGTGACCGGACCGTGCATCACGGTGCCGCCGGTGAGGATCACCTCGAGCGCGCTGCGCGGCACGACGGTCGACATGATCAGGAGGGTGAGTCCGAGGCTCACCGTCGCGCCGGTGTTGAGGAAGGTCGTGCCGACGCCGCTGGCCACGCCCCGGCGGCTCGGAGGGACGGCGGTCATCATCGTCGCCCGGTTCGGCGCGGCGAACAGTCCCATCCCCGTGCCGACGAGCACGAGCGGGGCGGCGAGCTGCACGAACGAGTCGTTCGAGCCGATCGTCGATAACCAGACGAAACCGCCCGCCGAGACGAGCAGCCCGGCGATCAGGAACCACTTCGGCCCGAAGCGGTCGGAGAGGAACCCGCTCACGGGGCCGAACGTGGCCAGCGCGGCCGAGACGGGGATCAGGAAGAGGCCCGCCGTGAACGGATCGAGGTAGCGCGGCGGGCCCTGCAGGTAGAAGACGAGCACGAAGAGGAACGCGCCGCGCGCGAGAGAATTGAGCAGCGTCGCGATCGAGGACGTCGCAAAGATACGGTTGCGGAAGAGGCTCAGGTCCAGCATCGGGGAGGCGACCCGGGACTCGACCCAGGCGAACACGGGAAGGAGCGCGACCCCCACCGCCACGAGCGCGATCGCGACGGGAGCCGAGACATCCGCGAGCGCGCCGAGGGTGACCCCCAGCAGCAGGAGGGTGAGCGCGCCGGCGAAGACGATGTTGCCGATCCAATCGATCCGGGGCGTCGCCTCGCGGGGAGCGAGCTCCTTCAGGTCGACGCGGGCCCGCAGCGTCGCGATCAGTCCGATCGGGACGTTGACGAAGAAGATCCACCGCCAGCCGATGGTGGAGGTGATGACCCCGCCGAGCACCAGGCCGGCGACCGCGCCGACGACGATCGAGATCTGGTTGATGCCGAGCGCGCGGCCCCGCTCGTTCGGCGGAAAGGCGTCCGTGATGATCGCCGCCGAGTTCGAGAACAGGAAGCCCGCGCCGATCGCCTGGACGAGCCGGAACAGGACGAGCTCGAGGCCGGTCTGGGAGAGGCCGCAGACCAATGAGCCGGCCGTGAAGATCGCGAAACCGAGCACGTAGAGTCGGACCCGGCCGAACATGTCGCTGAGCCGACCGAAGTTGAGCAGGACCACCGCGGTGAGCAGGGAGTAGCCGAGCAGGATCCACAGCAGCGTCGTCGCGCTGGTGCCCGGCAACTGCCGGCCGATCGTGGGCAGCGAGATCAGCACGATGTTGGTGTCGATCGCCGCCATCAGCGTGGCGAGCGTCGTGTTGGAGAGGACCACCCACTTGTACTTCATCGGGGACCTCGGCGCCCGCGGGCCGGCCCGGGGTGGGCCGGTGCGGGCGACGGCGAGCGCGACACCCTGATCTCGCTCAGCCGAGCGGAGAGGCCTGCGACTGATACGACGCGATCTCGCTGGAGAGCCGGTCCACGTACTCGCGGAACATCTGGAGGACATTGCGCGAGGTGATGACCCCGAGCACCCGGTCCCCGGCCCGCACGACCATCCGGCGGATGCCGCGCTCGGCCATCGTGGCGATCACCTCGTCGGTGGGGGTCTCCGGTGCGCAGGAGTCGACCGACGCGGTCATGATCGCGCGGACGGGCGTCTGCGCGGCATCGAGCCCCGGGGCGACGATCTTCGCGAGGAAGTCCCACTCGGTGACGATCCCGGCGATCGCGCCGGCGCGCACGAGCACGGCGTAGCCCTTGTGGCGCTCGACCATCGAACGCGCGCACGCCAGCGCGTCGGCGTCGACGTCGACCGTGAGCACCGACGGGTCCATGATGTCCTTGGCGACCTGCACCATCGCACGCGGGAGGTCCCCGACATTAATACGGTCGGCGCGTCGGCGGTCGAGGAGCCCTACGTCGCGCGAGCTACCGGAGCTGCCGATCGATACCGCGCTGCTGCGCGGCTTCCGCTTCGACTGCCGGCCCGATTGCGGTCTCTGCTGTTACGCGAGCCCTCGCATCGAAGCGCGGGAGCGTCCTCAGCTCCTGGCGATCGCGCCGGAGGCCGAGTTCCGGGGCAGCCCCGCGGATGGGTTCCTCGCCGCGCGCCCGCTCGGCGGTGCGTGCCAGTTCCTTCGGGAGCTCCGGTGCGCGGTTCATTCCGCACGGCCGAGCGCGTGCCGCGAGTTCCCGATCACCGTGCACGTGGGGCTCCGCTTGCAAGCGACGGTGGTCCTCGGCTGTCCCGGTCTGGACCTCACGGGCTTGCTGGCGTATCGGACGTCGCAGTCGCGCGACGAGCCGGTCGGGCTCGCGGAAGAGCTCGCGGCCGCCCGGGCCCGGGCGGCGTGGGCCCGCCCCGACCGGCTCCGCGTCGGCGCGCGCGACCATCGACGGATCGTCCGAACCCTCGTGCGCGACGGCCGTTGGACGGACGAACAGGAGGTGCGCGCGCGACTGCGCGGTCGGCTGCCCTGGCCGGAAGCAGGGAACTTTCCGGTCCCCGAGCCACCTCCGGCCGACGAAGGGCTCGAGGGACTGCCCCTCTTCTTCGACGGGCGGCCCGGTCCGGTCGCGATCGCCGCGGCGCTCGGCGGTTGGGAGCTGCTGGAGCTGCGAGCGGCCGGCGGCATCGAGCGCTCGCTCGGTGTGATCCCGGCCCCGGATCGGCCGCCGCCGCTCCACGCCACGGGCCGGGAGCTCCTCGAGGCGTACCTCCGCTACTGGCTCGAGCGGGACGCGCTGTTCGGGACGGCACTGCTCGCGGCCGCGCAGGCCGGTGACGGAAGCGTCGAAGAATGGGTGGCCGAAGACCTTCGGGCGATCGGCGCGCTCGTGCTCGCCCGGGCGGACGTGCGGGCGCGCGGGCGGCGGGGGGACCCCGGTCCGCTCACGGCCGACGACATCGCCGACGGCATCCGCGCGAGCGACCTCGAGCTGCTCGACCGGCCGACCTGGGGCGACCGGCTCTAGCGGGGGGCTCACGCCTACGGGTCGTCCGGCGGCGGGAAGTGCACGCCGAGCGACGACTCCAGCTCGGCTACGAGCTTCACGGTGTGCTCCGGTCGCCAGCGCGACGGCGACGGCTCCTCCGGATCGGCCCACGTGCGAGGCGGCGACGCCCCGATCTCGGCCCGGTACCGATCCCGCCAGGCCGGCGGCACCGGATCGGTGCCCGCGGGCGGCTTCGCGTCCGCGAGCAACAGCCCGGCCCGCGCGAGCACCCGGGCCACCGCGTCCGGCCGATAGCCTCCGCCTCCGGTGACGAGGAGGCGGCCCTGGCAGAGCTCGCGCGCGAGCTCGATCGTGCTGGCGTCGATCTCGGCATAGGCGTCCGGGGAGTACTGCAGGTGAGCGAGCGCGTCGCCGAGGTGGCCGTCCACGCCGTGCTGGAGCACGATCACCTCCGGACGGAACGATCGCAGGAGCGGGGGCACCACCCGGTGGAAGAGCGGCAGGAGCGCCTCGTCGCCCGAAAGCGGCGCGAGCGGGAGGTTCGCCTTGAGGCCGGCGCCGTCGCCGGTCCCGGACTCCCGGGGGAAGCCGGTCCCGGGGAACAGCGTGCGGCCGTCCTGGTGGAAGTCGATGTCGAGGACACGACCCGAGGCATAGAAGCCGTACATCACGCCGTCGCCGTGATGGGCATCGATGTCGAGGTAGGCGACCCGGCGACCGGCGGCGACGGCGGTCGCGATCGCGACGGCCACGTCGTTGAAGATGCAGAATCCGCTCGCGCGCTCGGGATGCGCGTGGTGGAGTCCGCCGGCCGGGTGGAACGCGGGGCGATCGTGATGCAGCACCCAGTCGAGGGCCCGTTCCGCGCCGCTGACGATCCGACCCGCCTCCTCGTAGCAACCCGGGAACGACGGCGTGTCGCCGGCATCGAGCGCGACCGTTGTCTCCTCTCCGCTCGCTCGCTCCACGAAATCGAGGTACGCGGCGTCGTGGAACCGCTCGAGGACCTCGCGCGAGGCGGGCGAGACCGCCCGCATCCAATCGACCGGCGGCGCGGCACGCTCGGCGAGCGTCGTCTCGAGGAGGTCGACCGCGAGCGCGCGACTGCGCTCGCTGAACGGGTGGTCGGGGCCGAGGTCGTAGTGTCGGAAACGGGGATCCCAGACCACCGTCAGGGCCGGTTCGGTCAGCGTGCCTCCCGATCAGGGGCCGCGCGCGCGCGGTCCGCGAGGCCCGCGCACCGGCCGCGTGTCCGCCGACCGCGCGCGACGGTCCCTCCCGGCGCGACAACGTCGGGCGGGATAATAGTCCGCTGCCGTCCCCGGCGCCACCGTTAACTGGCGGGAGCGGTCGGGGGGCCGGGCATCGGCATGGCGATCGAGGACGAGGTCTCCGCCAACGCGGTCAAGGTCTACAAGGCGATGAAGGAGATGGGGACGATCTCGGAAGAGAAGATGGGCACCGCCGAGCGGATCACCCAGAGCGTGCGCCTGCCCAAGACCATGGTCCTGAACGCGCTCCAGGAGCTGCAGGGGAAGGGCTTCGCCCGGCGGAAGGTCCGGGAGAAGGCAGCGGGTTACTACCTCACCCGCTAGCCGGGTCGTCGTTCGGCCGCGCCGTCCCGCGCGCGCCCCAGACCTTTTCGAGCAGGCGGCTCGTGGAACGCAGGGTGACCTCGGTCACCGCGCTGACACGAGCGACCTCGGCGCGGGAGCGGTGCTCGGTGTTCTGGTCGGCCGCCAGATAGATCAGCGCGGCGACGAGCCCGTGGGGCGACAGGCCCGAGAGCTCGGGATCGTCCCGGGTCTCGTCCAGCATCGACTCGACCGCCGAGCGGACCCGCGGCGAGAGCGCGAGCTCCTCGGCATAGCGCTGCAGGAACGCCTTCGTTCCGACCGACGGGACGATCAGGCCGATGCCCCGCTGGATGACCTTGAACGTCCGTCCGACCTCCGAGCGCTTCGCGCTCACCGCCTCCGCGACCTCGCCGAGGGTCCGGGGAACGGAGAATCGGCGGCACGCCGTGTACACCGCAGCGCCGACGCTCGCGGGCAGACTGCGGCCCCGGAAGAGGCCCTGGCG
This sequence comes from Thermoplasmata archaeon, assembly GCA_035622275.1. Taxonomy (NCBI): domain Archaea; kingdom Methanobacteriati; phylum Thermoplasmatota; class Thermoplasmata; species Thermoplasmata archaeon. The sequence goes on from DASPVQ010000020.1 coordinate 119,160, forward strand.
GCGGGACTCGCGGTAGATCTGCTCGGCTTCGGCTCGGACGACCGGCGGAAGCCCGAGCCGTTCGGACGCAAGCCCGATCTCGTTGCGCGCGGGAGAGCGATCCGCGGGCCCGTCCGGCGTGCGGGCGGTCTGTCGCTGCATGACGCGCTTGAGGTGCTGGAACTCGTAGCGTCGGTGCCAGTCGAGGCGACGGCCCTGGCCGTCCCGTGCGATCGACAGCGTGGAGCCGAGCGCGCGCTTGGAGTTCCCAGGGGCCACGAACGGACCGATGCCGCGTCCGCTCCCCTCCGTGCCCCCGATCTCGGGGGTGGGGGGGGCAGTGGCCACCAGCGCGTTCGAGTCGAAGACCAGGCCGCACTCCGCGCAGTGGGTCTCGGCCCGGACGGGGTCCTGGATCCGGTGAGCGCTGCCGCACATGGGGCAGGCCGGGCTCGCCGGCGGGCTGCCGCCGGCCGCCGTTTCCGCGGGCGTGACAGACCTTGTCACGGTTACTCTAGGATGCATCACACCTAATACGTCTGACCCCTCCTCGGCCCCGGTGGGGGAACGGGGTCCGCGGGGCCGCCTGAGCGAGCCAAGCCTTTTCCTCGACTTCCGTCTCCCGCGGTTCCGTGCGTACTTGGCTCCTCGTCACCGGCATTGCCATCACGGTCGTGGGGATCGGGGTCCTCGTGGCGGCGTTCAGCATCACGCCGGGGCCCTCCGGATCCACGCTCCAGCACGTCAGCGTTCCGGATCTGGGGGCGCACCAGCTGAGCGTCCAGGTGATCTCGAGCGCGCTCGTCTCCTCAGCCTCCGTCGTCTTCAGCTGGTCGGCGAACCAGTCCTTGCAGGTCGCGATCTACGTCGGGGCGCCCTGCTCGCCCGGAAACGCGACGCTGTGCCCGAGCGGACCGGCGCAGGCCGTCTGGTGGAGCACGACCGGCGGGTGGACCTACACCGGGGCGGTGACCAACCCCTGGCTCCTCAAGGTCTACAACCCGAACGCGACCGTCGCGATCTTCAACGCCACCCTGGTGGAGTCCTATCCGGCGACCGGCTCGTCCGGTCCGGCCTGGACCCTGCTCGTCCTGCTCCTCGGCTCCCTGTTCCTGCTCGGCATCGGCGCGCTCGCGCTGTTCCTCGGGCTCTTCCTGCGCGGCGGTGTCTACGGTGGCGGCCGTCCGCCCGTCCCGCCGCCGGACGCGGGCATCCTCGACGACGGTCTGGACGACGATCTCGATGCGGGTCCGGGGGAACTGGACGACGCCCCGGAGATCGATCGCTGAGGCGCGAGCGGTCCTACTGACCCCAGAACGGGTGGGCCGGGCGGTGGATCCGCGCGACCTCCTCGAGGATCTCCGACTCGCGGGGCGTGAGCTCCTGACCCCGCAGCACGCGGGCCACCGACTCCGGTATCGAGACCAGCAGCTGATCGCCCTCGCGCACGTTGCGGCCGACCACGGCGCCGTCGATCGACGCGGCCAGCTCGGCGTTCTCCTCGGCCTGGGGTACCGAATCACCGTCCTTCTGCAGCGCCTTGAGGACGCCGATCTCCGTGCCGTCCGGCTTCATGAGGCGCACGCCCGGACGGATCGTGCCCCCGACGACGCGGATCCCGACGATCGCCGGCTTCGACGCCCGGAAGATGAAGCCGGCGAGGATCTCGATCTTCGCCGGATGCGCGAGCTCGAGCCGGCGCTGTGCCCGGAGCTCCCGCAGCCGCTCGTCGCGCCAGCGGCTGTACTCGTCGATCAGGCGGTACATCACGTCGCTGCGGAAGACGCGGACCGCGCCGGCCTCTCCCTCCGGCTGGGCGTCAGGAAGGACCGCGACGTTGAAGGCGAGGACCGCCCGATGCGACGGGTCCTTGACGTCCGCGACGCGCATGATCGTGGGGCGCGACACCGGACCCACCGACGCCTCGTGGACCGGGATCTTGTTCTCCCGGCACTCGAAGGCGAGGGCCTCGAGTCCGCCGAGCGCGTCCGCGCAGAGCGCGACCCCGCTCTCCGCCAGCTCCGCCACCGGCTGGGCCTCCTGCGCGAGCTCGGAGCGGGCCGCCGCGGCGTCCTCCTCGCTGCGGACGACCTTCAATAGGCCACCGGGCATCGCGTCCTCGACTCCCGGCGCGGCGAGGTAGACCCCGGCGGCGGCCACGACCTCCTCGAGCGAGCGCAACTTCACCTGCTTGGAGGCGGTGCCCGGCTTGAGGGGCACCGGCCGGTAGATCCCCCGCACCCGGGTCGAGAACGGCTCGCTGCGGCCGGTGACGACGATCTCGTCGCCGACCGCGAGGCGCCCCTTGTAGACGATCACGTTGCCGACGGGGCCGACGCCCTTCTGGTCGCTCCGCTCCAGGATGGTCGCCTCCCCGCCTCCCGTGACGAGCGCGAGCTCTTCCTTCAGGAACCGCTGGGAGAGACCCACGAGGAGCGCGATCAGCTCCGGGACGCCGACGCCGGTCTTGGCCGAGACCGGCACGAGCCCCACGTTGCGCGTGAAGTCGCTCACCCGATCGTACCGCTCGCCCGAGAAGCCGAGCTGGTCGAGCTGCTCGGCGATCGCGTAGAGCCGCTGGTCGAGCGTCTTCGAGAACTCCGGCGACTTCGCGATCTGCTCGGTGAGGTGCACCGGCCCCGCCGGCTTGCGCCAACCGCTGAGCAGGTCGATCTTGGTCAGCGCGATCGCGAACGGCGTCTTCTCGTGGCGCAGGATCTGGATCGACTCGCGGGTCTGGGGCATCACGCCTTCGCGCACATCGATCACCAGGATCGCGAGGTCGGCGAGCGCGCCGCCGCGGCGACGCAGGGTCTCGAACGAGCGGTGGCCCGGCGTGTCGACGAACAGTAGGCCGGGGACCGACAGCTGCTCGGTACGCAGGATCCCCTCGCAGAGGCGGCGCACCGTCGCCCCCGGGACCTCGATCGCACCGATGTGCTGGGTGATCCCGCCGGCCTCCTTCGAGGCGCGCACGCTCCCGGCGATCCGGTCGAGCAGGGTCGTCTTGCCGTGGTCGACGTGCCCCAGCAGTGAGACGATCGGCTCGCGCAGCTCCGACACGCTCGCACGACCGGCGGCGAGCGTTTAGGATTTGTGCGCGCCCGATCCGGCGGTCGACGCCAGGCTCGCGGCGAGCCGTTCTGCCGCCGTCTCGGGGGAGACCGGGTTCACCGGCAGCTCCCCGGCGAGCTCGAAGCCGTCCGGCCGGACCAGCCGGGGGACCACCTCGATGTGCCAGTGGAACGGCGCGCCGAGGCGCTCGGGCAGGCCGTGCGCGCACCAGTTGAACGAGGCTCCCGGCACGACCGCGTCGAGCGCGCGCAGGAGCGCGGGCAACCGCTCGGCGAGCGCGTCGACCTCCGCCTCGGTCGCCTGGGCCAACGACGGCCGGTGGACCCGCGGGACGATGCGCATCTCGTAGGGGTGCTCCGAGCCGAAGGGAGCGACCGTGGTGAAGTGCTCGTCTTCGACGATCACGCGGCGAGCCTCGGTCCGCTCCGCGCGCGTGGTCGCCTCCAGGGGGCAGTCGTCCCCGCCTCCCGAGGAGCCCGGGCCGAACCGGGCCGCCTCCTCCTCGAGCCGCCGCGGGCGCTGCTCGGTCGCCACCAGCTGGGCGTGCGGGTGCCAGAGCGTCCCGCCGGACTCCGGCCCCCAGTTCTCGAACAGGACCGCGCCGGCGATGTCCGAGCGCGACTCGAGCAGGCGCAGGCGCTCGCGGTACATCCGGAAGAGCGACCGACGCGCCGCGGCATCCAGGTACGGCATCCCCGGCGCGTGGCGGGGGCTCTCGATCACCACTTCGTGGACCCCGCGAGCGGCAGCCCGCTGAAACGGCGCCCGGCTCAGAGGGCGCGCGGGGCTCAGGTCGACCGTCGGAAACTTGTTCGGGATCACTCGGATGGACCAGCCGGGCCCGTCGGGCCGGGAGCCTGTCGGTCGCAGGGCAGCGAGCTCGGGCGGAGTCCGGGCCTCGTGCCCCTCACAGAACGGGCAGTCCAGATCGTCGATCTGGACGGGGGCCGGGGCCGAGTGCTCGTTGGGTCGGGCGCCACGGCCCTCGGCGATGATCGTCCAGCGACCCGTGAACGGGTCCCGTCGCAGCTCCGACATCGCGGTCGAGCGGAGGAGGCCGGGTCTATTGAGCCCGCGCCCCGGGATCGGCCCCGGGCGACCGTTCGTTCGCGGGCGCGAAGTGGTCGAGCGACGCTTGGCGCTGCGTTCGCTCCGACAGGTGCTCGGTTCGCACCGAGACGGTGCGGACCGAGCGGCCCCTCCGGGCCTGCTCCGACGCCCACAGCTCCCGTCCGAGGCGCAGCGATGCCGCGACGAGCGGCTCGGGACCCTCGTGGGCGGCGCCGAGGGACCGGCTGCGCTGGGATCGCTGGAAATCCGCCCAGCGGAACGCGACCCCGACCGTCGCGTAGCGAAGCCCTTCGCTCTCGAGGCTTGATGCGAGGTCGACCGCGAGCGGCCGCAGGGCGTCGGCGAGCTCGCTCCAGGTCGTGGCGTCCCGAGCGAACGTGCGGTCGGTGGAGCGCGACCGCGGCCCGGAATCCACCTCCGTGGGATCGGTCGCCTCGCCCCGGGCGAGCAATACGAGGTCGCGTGCGAAGCCGCCGGCGCTCGATCGCAGCTCGGAGGGGCGCCGGGACGCTAGCTCGCCGATCGTCGTCACTCCGGCCGCTCGCAGGCGGGCCTCGGTCTTCGGCCCGACGCCGGGGATAGCGCGGACCGGCAGCGGGGCGAGGTAGCGCGCCTCCTCGCCCGCCCGCACCACCTGGATCCCGCCCGGTTTCGCGCGATCGCTGGCGATCTTGGCGACCACACGGCTCGTCGCGACGCCGATCGAGGCTGGCAGGTGGAGCTCGTCGGCGAGGGCCCGCTGGATCGTCAGCGCGAGGCAGCGGGCCGTCTCGGCATCTGCCACGTCGAGGCGGACGGCCGCCTCGTCGATGCTCAGCGGCAGCACCTCGGGCGAGAAGCGTCGGAGGAGCGTCCGGACCTCCTCGGCGACGCGGCCGTACTTGGCGAAGTCGGCCGGTACCCAGATCGCGTTCGGGCAGAGCCGGGCCGCTTGCGCCACGGGCTGGGCGCTGTGGACGCCGAAGGCCCGCGCTTCGTAGCTCGCCGAGAGGACGACCCCCCGCGTCGGCGCGGCGGCCGGGGACGGCCCGACGATCACCGGTTGACCGAGGAGCTCGGGCCGGTCCCGGCTCTCGCAGGCGACGTAGTAGGCATCGAGGTCGACGTACAGTGTCCAGTGCATGGCACGGCGCGGCCCGAGAGGCCGATGAGGGCTTGCCGCTTGCGCCCCCCCGGGCTACGGGGCGCCGAAGTCGACCGCCTTCGCGTCAACGGCGATCCCCCCCGGGCCGATCGCGTAGGGCTGCACCGTGCGCGCATGCGCCGTCCGGCGCATCTTGAGGATCCGCAGCGACAGGCCGATGCGGTGGCCGTCGGCGCCGCTGCTGTAGCCGAGGACGAGGACGCCGTCCGAGACGTACTCACTGAGCCCGTCCCGGCTCACCTCGGGGTGACGCGGGTCCGCCTCCGCCGTGAGGACCGCGGTCGCACCGGCCTTGCGGCAGGCACCGGCGAGCGCGAAGAGCGTCGCGCGTCGGTTCGGCTCGTCGTCGCTCAGCATGTTGAGCAGCGAGACCGAGTCGACGACCAGCCGTTGCGCGCCGAGCTTCGCGAGCTCCTCGCCGAGCTCCCCCTGCACGCGGTGGAGGCTCTGGCGCGTCTCGCGCGGGTCGAGCCGGACGACCTTGAGGGTCCCCGCGTCGACCGCGGCGTCCACCGGCCAGCGGAACTGCCGTGCGGTTTCGAGCAGCTGCGGGATATCCTCTTCGAGGGAGAGAAAGACGCCCTTCTCCCCGGCCCGCGCGCCGGCCAGGAGGAACTGCAGGCCAAAGCAGGTCTTGCCCGTGCCGGGGAGTCCGGTGACCAGCACCACGTGGCCCTTGGGGAACCCTCCGCCGAGCATCTCGTCCAGCCCGCCGATGCCGGTCGGCACCCGCGGACGCGCCGACTCAGACCCGCTCATACTGCGTCGTCACCAACCCGCTCTTCGAGTTCACCTGGATCACGAACCGGCCCTGGTGCTCGACCGGCAGGCGGGCGAGCACCGGCATGAACTTCTCGATCAGCATCGCGCGCTGCCGGTGGCTCGAGGTCGCGCTGGCGAGCCAGCTGAAGTGCAGCACGCCGTCGACCGAGTCGAGCACCGCCTGTTCGACCGGTGCCGGGGCCACCCCCTCGGACAGCACCACGTAGACGAGGCCGCCCCACTCCTTGGCCCTCCGCCGCAGCCCCTTGAGGAGCGCGAGCACGTCCGATGACTCGACCCCGCGCCGGACCAACAGGTCGGTGAGGGAGTCGAGGATGACGAGCTGGTTCCCCTCGATGCCGTCGATCGCGTCGGCGAGCGCCCGCAGCGGTCCCTCGGTGGGGGGCGCGGGCGCGGTCGTGGCGGCGAGCAGCGGCCGGGGCACGCTCGACCACGAGGCCGGCACGACCGTGTCGGCAAAGTAGGCGCTCGAGAGGTCGCCGAAGATGAGGTGACGGTCGAGCACGGTAGAGTAGACGCCGTCGAAGGCGCCCCGCATCTCGCCGATCATCTGCTCGCGCGATCGGCTCGTGCTGAGATAGATCACCGACTGGGGGTAGGAGAACGGGCCCTTCGCCTGGCCGAGGAAGAAGCGGTGGAGCCGCGGGTCGTCCCAGCGCAGCATGAGGTGGACGGCCGAGGTGAGCGCGAACTCCTGGTGGCCCGCGCCGGCGGTTCCGAACAGGAGGACGACCGACCCGGCGGGCAGCCCGCCGGTCAGGTAGTCGAAGTCGGGCACCCCGGTCGGCACGCGCGCGACGCCCCCGCTCAGCTCGGGAGGACGGAACGGGCGCGAGGAGCGCACCGGGATCACGAACGGTCGAGGAGAATCGGTCGCCATGGAGGCCGGGATCGACGCGGCTCGAGCCCGCGGTTGAGTATTAGTAGGCTATCCTGCACCCGCGGCCGACGACGTCCGGCGCGCCCCGTCCTTGAGGTACTCGCGCAGCAGCACGGTCGCGTAGGCGCCCTTCGGCAGGGCGAAGCGGAACCGCACCGCCCCCTCCTCTCCCGCGAGTCCCATCGGCGGCGCCGGCACGACGATCGGTCGGTACGTCCCCCGACTGGCGAGCTCGGGCGCCGCCCGGACCGCGAACTGCGCGCGCTCGATCCCCTCCTCCGCGAGGATCCGTTCGAGCAGGCGACCCGCCTCCCCCACGGATGGCGGCGAGTCGAAGCCGACGATCGGGCCACCGACCCGCGCGCCCCCCCGGCGGACGAGTTCGGCGCACTCGGCCCGGTTATCCGCCTCGACGGGCACGGAATCGTTTCCCCGGATCGTGCCATCGCGGCCGATCCGGAGGATCCGGTCGCCCTCGACGGGTCCGTCGAGCGGCAGGCCGCCGGCCCGGCGGTCAGAGAGCCACCGATTGAAGATCCACGACTGATAGGCATGCACGAAGAGCGTCCGCAGATCCCGCGAGAGCGCGCGCAGGGCGCGCTCGGGGGAATGCCCCCGCGCGAGGTGCTCGAGCAGGCGATGCTCGAACCGGTAGGTCGCCGGGAACTCTCGGAGCGCACGGGCCGGATCGTGGTGCTCGGCGAACGCCACGCGGGCCGCGTCGCCCGGGCCGGGCTCGCCCTCCACCGGGCGCTCCGCCAGATAGACGTCGACCGCGCGCGCCAGATCTCCCCGAACGATCCAGCGCCCGACCTCGTGGGTGACCGGCCGCACCTCTCCAAAGCGCTGGGGCCCGAAAAAGTTCGGGAATCCCGGGCCCTCCCGCAGGCTCCGTTCGGTGCGCCGAAACGACTCGAGGGCCGCCTCGGTCCCCCGAGCGAGCTCGGAGACGACGATGTCGAACGCGTTCCCGTAGTGGTGCCCGAGCACGAGGCCGTCGCGTGCCCGGTACCAGCCCCGGAGCTCGACATCGCGCAGCCCGAAATCGGTCTCGGGGGGTGGGCCTCGATAGGAGAACAGCCGCTGGGAGACCGCGCGCCGGTCCTTCGTGCCGGACCAGTGGACCGAGCCCGGCGCGAGGTGGAGGCGGCGGGCCACCGCCTCCGCGAGCTCGTGTTGCTCCCAGTCCCGGCTGGCGAGCGTGAGGACGACGTAGCTGCCCTCGGGGTCCGGCAGCGGATGGCTCGAGATCTCCGTGACCCGGAACGCCTCGGCCGACGCCTTCAGCGCCCCGACGACGCCGGGAGTGTCGGTAGCGTAGAAGCCGAGACCGAGCCGTTCTTCCCGCTCGGGGGGCCGCCAGGCGCCCTCCGCCACAGCGCGCGCGAGCGCGGCCGACATTAATTAGTCAAGGGGCGGTGCAGGACGCCGTCGAAGGCGGCGGATGATCCTCGCAACGGCCCGCGTGCTGAGGAACGTCATCGAGATCAAGGTCGGGGACGCGCTCTGGGAGTGCCGGCCCGTCCAGTCGGAGCAGCAGGGTGTCGGCGCCGCCGTGGCGGCGCTGTTCTCCACCGAGTACCACACGTTCCTGCCCGGCCGCCCGGCCGAGGTCCACTCGACGGTCACCTACCTGCGCAAGAACGACGAGATCCGGATCCAGGTGGGCGACCAGCGCTGGCGCACGGTCTCCCAGCCGCTCGGCCCGATGACGGTTGACTACAACGGGGTGCACCTCACCATCAACGAGCGCCTCACCGGCCGCTTCGGCATCCTGCGCGGGAACGAGTCCGTCGCGACCGTGCAGCTCGGCTTCCGCTCCTGCCGGCTCGAGGGCTATCCGAGCGAGCTCGAGCCGTTCTTCGCGAACCTCGCGCTCGGCTACGTGATCCGCACGCTCACTTGGGAGACGTTCTTCGCGTGAGCTCCGCGCCGTCCCATCGGCGGGGCGGCGCGGGGACGGCCGCCCGCGTGCTGCGCGCGAGCGTCGGGTGCCGGTGGCCCGCGCTGTGGGGCAGTCGGAACAGGTGGAACGGGATCGGCGCGAGCATCAGGCCGCCGACGATCACGATGAGCGCGGCGAGCGAGTAGGTGAGGTGGACCCCCCAGGTCGCGTACAGCCAGCCCCCGAGCAGGGTCCCGATGAGGCCGCCGGCGCCCGCCACCGCGCTATAAAGGCCGAGCGCCCGACCGCGCGCCGAGCGGCCCACGAGCCGCACGAGGAACAGCGTGCTCGCCGTGCTGATGAACGCCCAGGTGACGCCGAGCAGCCCGTTGAGCAGCGTGAGCCAGCCGAGGAGCGCCGGACTGCCGAGCCCGAAGAGGACGTAGAGCGGACCCCACAGGAACAGCAGCATCAGCCCGACGCGCCCGGCCAGCGAGCCGAGGAAGATCCGCTTGGGAGAGTGCGTGTCGACCGCCCGGCCCGAGTGGAAGAACAGCGCCGTCGAGGCGACCGCCGCGCCCAGGTAGACGATGAAGACGCCGGCGTCGGTGAAGTGAGCGTTGCGCCAGAGGAAGACCGGGAACGGGCCGTAGAAGATGTCGAAGCCCGCGCTCATCACCCCGAGCGCGGCGAGGAAGAGGTACTCCTTGCCCGGGAGCTTCTGCGCGCTCGAGCGGGTCAGGTCGATGATGCCGACGACGCGGGTGCGGATCTGTCGCACGCGTTCGGTCACTCCCGGATGGAGATGGATGAGGTCGGAAACGCTGCGACGCTCGATGCGATCGTTCGGCTCCTCGATCCAGGCCCAGGCGATGCCCGCGGACAGCAGGGCGAGCGCGCCCGAGAGCAGCAGCAGCGCCGTCATCGCCGCGATGACGTTCTCGTTGACCCCGATCACGAAGAGCCAGACGAAGCCGAGCGCGAGGCCCGCCGTCGACCCGAGGCCCGAGATCAGACCGAAGAAGCCGATGTCGGTCGGCCACCAGCGCTTGTGGCGGGTCTCGAGCAGGAGCATCGTCCCGATCGGGGCGCTCGCCGCCGACGCGAGGCCCTCCGCGATGTTCAGCCAGAAGTAGGTGAGGATGTCGCGGGCGAGGGCGATCGCGATGATGCTGACACCGGTCGCGAGGAACGACGCCACGAGGAAGTACTTGCGGTGCGCGACCCGGTCGGACAGGTTCCCCCACAGGATCGTGAACGGTACCTGGCTCATCGCGGAGGCCGCGATGATGATCGTCACCGCGAACGCGCTCGCCGAGAACTTCTGGAGCGCGAGGAGGGGGATCAGCGGGGTCGCGATCCCGTCGGAGATCGCGAGCGGCAGGTAGGCCAGGAACCACAGGTCGCTCGTCGACGGCCGGATCGGGACATGCGCCTTGATGTCCATGCGCGGACGCCGAGAACCTCGGGGTGGCAGGGGATTGCCGGGGTCCGAGGGATAAAGGCGGCGTTCCTCGCGAACCCGGGCGCGGTCCGTGCGCCGACCGGGCGAGCGGGCGCGTTCGACGACCTACTTCGCCGGCACCCCGAGCGTCCCGAGCAACACCCGGTGCTCGGCCGCCGAGATCCACTCGACCTTGAGGTAGTCGCGCAGGAATCGATCCGACACGCCGAGCTCGCGCGCTTCGTCCACCACGAGCCGGTACGCCTCGATCTCCGTCCAGCGGTCCACGTAGCGGACGCCGGGCTCCCACAGGTTCGCGCCGCCGCGACGCTGCCGCACGTGGCAGAGCTCGTGGTAGATGTCCATGAACAGCACGAGCGCGGGGCTGTCGCGGAGGTGACTCTGGCCGACGACGATGCAATCGGAGCCCGGCGCGACGACCGGCCGCCAGCGCCCTTTGAACTGGGGCGGCAGGTCCCACGGCGCGACGTACATCCACATGTCGGCGTCGACCACCTCGATGCACGTGTCCTCGAACATGCGCTCGCGCCTCGCGGGGTCCGGCTCGAGGCGGCGAGCGATCGGCAGCGCTTCGAGACCGGGGAACGCGGCGAGGAGCGGATGCCGCCCGACCGGGAGGTCCCGGACGATCCGGAACCCCTTCGGAGGGTCGGGCTCCGGCTCCGGCGGGGGTTTCGACTTGGCGCGCGGCATCGCGGCGGGTCGAAGAGACCTCACAGATAACCTCCGCGCCCGATCGCCCGTTCGGTGACATGGGAGCACCCCTTTTCGGTTGGAGCGCCTCCCTGATGCGTGCGCTCCTCTCCTGCGACGATGACGCTGGTCCGCGGGCTGCGCGTCGGCCAGGTCGAGACACCCGACGGCACGAGCGGCGTCACGGTGACACTGTTCGTGCCTCCCGCACCCGTCGTGGTCGATGTGCGCGGGGGAGCGTCGGCCACCTTCGACATCGCCTCTCTGGGCCTCGACGCCACCTTCGGCCGACGCTGGGCGGTCTTCTTCGCCGGCGGCAGTCTCTTCGGCCTGGACGCCGCGCGCGGTGTACGGGTGCGTATCGCCGAGACCGGTGGGGGCCAGAGCGCTTTCGGGAACCCGAACCCCGTGATCCCGATCTCGGGGGCGGCCCTGTTCGACCTGCCCCGTCGTTCGGGCCCGGTCCCGGACTATCTGCCCCTCGGCTACGAGGCAGCTCGCCGCGCCGGCCGGGCGCCCGTGGCGTGCGGCCGAGTCGGCGCGGGCGCGGGGGCGACCGTGGGAAAGTACCTCGGACGGGCGCGCGCGATGCTCGGCGGGATCGGCTCGGCCGCGCGGCGGATAGGTCGGCTCGGTGCCGTGGGCGCGCTGGTCGCCGCCAACCCGGTCGGCGCCGTGCGCGATCCGTCCAACGGCCGCTGGCTGGCCGGCGCGCGCGGTCCGCGAGGAGAGATCCAGCCGCCGATCGAGCGCGCCCGCGGTCGGGATCGACCGACCGGCACGACCCTCGCGCTCGTCGCAGTGGAGTTATCCGTCGGCCGAGCGGCGCTGCAACGGATCGCTGCGATGGCGCATGCGGGCCTCGCCTCCGCAATCCACCCGTTCCACAGCTCGACGGACGGGGACGCGGTGTTCGTGGCGTCGACGGGCGTCGTGCGGCGTTCGCCGAGGGAGGAGCGGCCCGGGGAGCTCGCGGACCGCCTGGGCACGGCGGCGTCGGAGCTCGCCGTCGCAGCGCTGCTCGATGCGATCCGGGCCGCGAACCGCTCCGCCCGTCGTTAGCCGGTCGCGCGGCGACGCAGCGGTGTCCCTCGAAGCCCGCGGATCAGGTCGGTCTTCGTGGCGATGCCGATCGGCTCACCACGACGGGCGACGAGGACCGCCGGGTACCGTCCGAAGAGTCCGGGGAGGAGCTCGGCCGGGAACGCCTCGTCCACGACCGGGTAGGCGCTCTCGAGGATGTCGCCCACCCGGGTCCGCTTCGCCCCGGGCAGCGCGAGGGCTCGCAGGAGTCCCGCCTCGCTCACCGAGCCGACGACCCGCCCCTCCTCGACGACGGGTAACTGGGAGAACGCCCCGCTCTCGAGACGGTGCGCGGCCGTCGCGAGGGTGGCGGTGGAATCGATCGTCACGAGCTCGCGGTTCATGATGTCCGCGACGGTCAGTCGCGGCGTCCGCGTCCCTTCGTGCATCTCGAGATAGGCGAGGATCCGCTGTACGAGCTCGTAGGAGGGTCGGATCTGGCCCCGCTCGATGCGCGAAAGGGTCGCGGTGCTGCGCCCGACGGCCCGCGAAAGCTCACCCAGCGAGACCCCGAGGGCCGTGCGGCGTTTGCGGACCTCGGTGAGTTCGTCCATGGCATCGCCCCAGGTCCGACCGGACCGACGGGGGCCGCTCGGCCGTACCGCGGTCCGCCGATATCCTTTCCCGGAGGCGGTCGGATAACTCGCCGCGCCGCCTCCCTCGTTCCCGGCGCTGAAATTCCCCGAAGGGTACAAGTTCCCGGACCGCTTCCCGGTGGGCGAGACCATGAACGCGCCGTCCCGGCAGATCTCGTGGATCAGCCCGCCGCCCGAGGTCTGCACGCTGTGCAAGGAGCCGCTCGGCAACCCGGCCGAGACCAGCTCCTGGAACGGCAGCCCGGCCCACCGCGACTGCGTCCGGGTCCATCTGCTGCAGCGGGACCCCGCGTTCCGGGAGACCGGCGAGGGGACCGACGCGCCCGAGGAGGGCGCCGACCAGTTCGACGGCATCCTGCCCCGGGACGATGACGACGCGGACTTCGAGTGAGCCGGATCTGTCGCTTCCGGCGCTTCGCAACCGATAAAAAGGGGGCATTCGTGCTCGCTGCGATTCTGACCGTCCAGGTCGGGGAGGTTCCATGCCCGAGGTCGTGATCACGTGCGACTGGACGATGATGAGCAACCACCACGGCAAGGAGTTCCTCGGCTTCGGGACCACGACCCCGGCCTACCTCCTGCCCGAGTCGGTTTACGCCCGGATGTTCTACCCTCCGATGCCCGTCGACGAGCACGGCTTCCCGCGGCAGGCGCCGTACGGGATGCGGAAGATCGAGGCGGCCCTGATGGACGGTGGCTTCGATGCCCGCATCGTGCACCCGGGCCACCTCGACAAGTACATGCCGGGGGAGGCGAAGGTCCTCCTGATCTCAGGCCACGACTACTTCGGCCTCAACCCGCCGAGCTCTACGTTCGGCGGCGTGATGAAGAAGGAGCCGCTGAACTGCGTCAATTTCAAGCGGATGCTGACCCAGCCCGCGGTCGTCGAGGCGCGCAAGCAGGGTCTCAAGATCATCGCGGGCGGACCGTGCGCCTGGCAGCTTTCGCCCGCCACCCGGATGAAGCTGCCGTGGATCCAGGAGTTCCTCGACTCGTTCGGCGGGGTCGACGCGGTCGTCGAGGGCGAGAGCGACATCTTCGTCAAGGAGATCGTCGCGAAGGCACTGCGCGACGAGTTCCTGCCGCCGCACGTCGTCCTCAGCGCGAAGGAGGCGCCCAAGGTCGAGCAGATCTCCTCGATCCGCTTCCCGAGCGTCAACGGGCTCATCGAGATCGGCCGGGGCTGCTGCCGCGGCTGCTCGTTCTGCTCCGTCACGACGCGACCGACGCGCTGGTACCCCCTCGAGAAGATCGAGGAGGAGCTGAGGGTCAACGCCCGGCTCGGGATCCGCAAGGGCCTGCTGCACTCGGACGACGTCTACTTCTACGGCAGCCCGAACGTAATGCCGCACGAGGACAAGCTGATCCCCCTGCTCCGGCTCGCCAAGCGCTACTACGAGCAGGTCGGCTGGAGCCACGTCGCGGTCGCCTCCCTCATGACGAAGCCCAAGCTCCTGTCGAGGTGCGCCGAGGTCCTCGTCGACGACAAGCAGACCTGGTGGGGGGTCGAGGTCGGCGTCGAGACCGGCTCGCCGCGGATGATCACCGCCGCGATGCCGGGCAAGGTCGCGCCGTTCAAGGCGTCGCAGTGGCCCGAGCTCGTCGTCCAGGCGGCGGGACTGATGAACGACAACCACGTCTATCCCGCCTGCACGTTCATCGTCGGCCTGCCGCAGGAGACGGAGGACGACGTCGCGCGGACGATCGACCTGATCGACGACCTGTGGGACTTCAAGGCGATCCTCGTTCCGATGTTCTTCGTGCCGCTCGGGCACCTCAAGTCCCGCGACTGGTTCCGCCGGGACCGTCTCTCGCCGCTCCAGGAGGAGCTGTTGAAGCGCGCCCTCACGCACGGGCTGCGGCAGTCGCGCGGGCTGCTCAACGACTTCTTCGACTGGGAAGGCAACCACACGCGGCTCTACCGCGCGTCCTTCCGCCTGTTCATCAACTTCCTCGAGGGGATCACGAAGATGCACGGGCTCTACAGCCCGTCGCCGAAGCAGGGCCGCGACATCGTCGACCCGAACCGGTACCCGGATCGCCTCCCGGTCCCGACGATCCCGGTGCGCGAGTAGTCGCTACGCCTCGTCCTCCGGGAACGCCGCCTCCTTCGCGGAGGACGGCGGGCCGGGCGGGCGCGGCCGTTGCCGATAGACGCTCGGCTCGGGCACGGGCGCTCCTCCGCGCGTCTCCACCACCGAAAGATGCGTTTCCTGGCCGTTGCCGTCGTAGGCGCGCCAGGCGCCGAGGGAGTACGGGGCGCCGAGGATCAGATGGCGCTGGCCCCAGCTGCGGAAGAGCCGCAGGTCGGCGTCCGAGGGGTGGAGCGCGCCGGACGGATGGGAGTGCACGGTCCCGGCGACCGACAGGTCCGCGTGCAGCATCCAGAGCTGGAAGTTCGCGTGCCGACGCCCGGCGACGGTGCCGGGCAGCAGCAGCAGCTCGCTGATCACCCCCGGCGGGTCGGCGCGTAGCACCCCCCCGAACTCGTTCGGGTAGGCCGAGCGCGCGCTCGCGAGCGCGCTATCGAGCGCCGCGCGGGTGATGGTGGTGGGCGTGTCGCCGAGGCGCGCGCCGCCCTCCGGCCGCCTACGGTGGGGGCGGAAGATCGGCAAGGGCCGGGCCCTCCTCGGCGAACTCCTCGGACCAGGGAAGGATCCGCTTGCCCTGGAGCCGGTGGAAGAACTGCGAGCCGAATCGCACCAGAACCGCGCGCCGGGGGGAGCGGTAGATCGTCACCGGCTGCGTCGGGGTGACCGGGAACTCATCGTCGCCGTCGGCGACGACGATCGCCCCCGGGCCCTCCTCGACCGGCCGCAGTCGCACCGAACGTAACGGCTCGAGCACGACCGCGCGCGGGTCGGTGCGGAACGGGGCGATCGCGATCAACAGGATGGCGTCGACCGCGCTGTCGACGATCGGCCCGCGCGAGCTCAGCGCGTAGCCGGTAGAGCCGGTCGGGCTCGCCACGATCAGCCCGTCGGCCCGCAGCCGCCCGGCGACGTGGCCGTCGAACGCGAGCTCGAACCACCCCATCTTCGCGACCGCCGCCGAGTGCACGACGAACTCGTTGGTGGCGTCCGGTAGCATCTTCGTGCCGATCTGGGCCGCGAGCTTCATGCGCTCCTCCAGGAAGTACAGGCCCCGGAGCAGCCGCTCGACGGCAAAGTCGATCTCCTTCGGGCGGCGGGCCTCGACCTCGGCGAGGACTCCGACCGTTCCGGCGTTGATCGGCAGCAGCGGCACCTCGGTGCGCCGCAGCGCGTGCAGGAACGTCCCGTCGCCACCGATCGCGACGACGACGTCCGCCCCGAGGCGCGAGAGCGGGGCGTGCGGCCGGCGCGGCGCGACCGCCGGGATCTCGTCGCTGAGCACGAGCTCCGCCCGGTCTCCGACGAGCTCGACCACCCGCTCGGCCAGGGCGAGGGCGTGCGGTTTCTCCGGATGCGCCGTGAGGCCGATCCTCACAGGTAGTTCGCCTCCAGCGTCCTTCGGAAGGCGGGGTCGCCCCAGGCCAGCACGCTCGTGCGGCGCTCCAGGCCGAGCGGGAACGGCTCGAGGCTGTGCCCGGTCGCGTCCGCGATCCCCCCGCCGGCCTCCAACAGGATGCGGTAGGCCGCGGCGAGGTCGGTCGCGCGCAGGTTGCGCTCCTCCGTTCGGTTCTCGAAGAAGTAGCCGTCGGCGCTGCCCTGCGCCACCATGAGGATCTCCTGCGAAGCGCAGCCGAGCGACCGCACCCGCCGTGCCTTGCCGGCGAGCCGGAGCGATCGCTCGGTCGCGTTGGAGCCGAGATTGAGGAAGACGGTCTCGGTCCGGGCGTCCCAGGCGCGCACGCGGATCGGACGGCCATCGCGGAACGCGCCGGTCCCTTCGGCCGCCCACCAGGTCGTCCCGTGGTGAAGATCCCGGACGAGGCCGGCCTCGATCCCGGCCAGGTGGTCGTGGCCGAGGGCGAGGCAGACGGCGTAGAACGGACGGTTGCGCAACGCGTTGTGGGTGCCGTCGATCGGGTCGACGACGAGCGTCCGCGCGCCGCCCCGCTCCACGCGCCCTATCTCCTCGGACAGCAGGTTCCAGTCGACCCCCTCGGCGTCGAGGACGCGAAGGATCTCCGTCTCGGCCAGGTGGTCGAGCTCTTCGGTCGGGGTGCCCGAGGCGCCGATCGCGACGACGTCGGCCCGGTGCGGAGAGCTCTGGGCGTCCCGGACGATCTCGTGCACCCGGACGCTCGCCCGGTAGAGGACCTCGAGGTCGCGGGGGTCGCGCCCGGCCACGCGGCCGGGACGTGGGTCGCGGTTATGACGCCTTCTCGGCGGGCGGATTACGTTATGTCGCCCCACCGTACGCGGACGCGATGGACCTCCAGTTCCTCGGAGGGGCCTCCGAGATCGGCTCCCTCGGCCTGGTCGTGCGCGATCAGGGCCGAACCCTGCTGTTCGACTACGGCATGACGCCGACCGACCCGCCGTCGTACCCGCGGCCGGCGCCGACGAGCGTCGACGTGGCGTTCCTGTCGCACGCGCACCTCGACCACTCCGGCATGACTCCGGTGCTCAGCCGGCTGCCGCGCGCGCGGATCGTGGCGACCCCGGTCACGATCGCCGTCGCGGACCTCCTCACCCGGGACGCGCTGAAGGTCGCCCGGCTCGAGGGGTACCTCGCCCCGTACACCCCGCAGGACATCCACGCGCTGCACGGCCGCTTCACGGCGGTCGACCGGCGGGGAACCTTCCGCCACCACGGCATCGAGGTAGAGCTCACACCGGCCGGGCACATCCCCGGCGCCTCGATGATGCTCTACCGGGGTGCGAAGGACGTGCTCTTCACGGGCGACCTTCAGACGATCCCCACGCACCTCGTGGGCGGGGCCGAGCCGGTGGAATGCGACATCCTGGTGATGGAGTCGACCTACGCCGGTCGCGAGCACCCGGACCGGAAGGAGACCGAGCGCCGCTTCCGCGACCAGGTCGCCGAGACGGTTGAGCGCGGCGGCAAGGTGATCGTCCCGGCCTTCGCCGTGGGGCGCGCGCAGGAGGTGCTGATGGCGCTCGCATCGTCCGGCTTCGAGACGTACCTCGATGGCATGGCGCGGGCGGTCAACGAGATCTACCTCAGCGCGCCGGAGTACCTCGCCGACGCCCGGCGCTTCCGTCGCGCGCTGGAGGGGGTCCACGTCGTCGAGCACCCGGGCGAGCGTCGCAAGGCGCTACGCGAGGCCGACGTGATCGTGACGACCGGCGGAATGCTCGACGGCGGTCCGGTGCTCTACTATGTCGGCGAGCTGTACCGCGATGCGAACAGCTCGATCTTCCTGACCGGCTTCCAGGTCGAAGGCTCGAACGGTCGCCAACTGCTCGACGAGGGGACCCTCACGATCGATGACACGACGATCCACCCCGCGTGCCAGGTCGAGAAGTTCGACTTCTCGGCCCACGCCGGCCACTCCGATCTCGTGCGGCTCGCGCGGGAGAGCCGGGCCCACACCGTCGTCCTGATGCACGGGGACCACCGCGAGGCGCTGCGCGACGCCCTTCCGAGCTCTGTCAACGTCCTCCTGCCCGAGAACGGGAAGTCGTTCTCGCTCTGAGCGCCGGGGCGCCCGCTACGCCGCCCGTGACGCGACGCGGACGCGGTGCGCCGCCGCGACGCGTCCCCCGCGGCCCGCGCGAAACAGCGCTGCCGCTCCCCCCGCGGCGACCGCCGCGGTGCCGAGGAGGCCCCAGGGGCTGACCACGACCCCCGTGCCGGCGGCGAGCCCGACCGACGCCAGCGCCCAGCTGAACGACCAGAGGAAGAGGACCGCGGCCACCAGGAGGTAGACGAGCGAATCGTCGTGGCGCGCGACCTCCCTCCGCGCCGGAGCAGCGCCGAGGCGGCGGCCCTCCGCGCGCCCCGCGAGGTAGACCAGGACAGCGCCCGCCGTCATCAGGCAGACCGCCGCGAGGAGCCAGCCGAGGTCGAAGGCGAGACCGACGAACTGGAGCGTAACGGGGGGGCCGAGATTCCCAGCGGTGGACGAACCGCTCGAGACCACCGTGACGTAGACCGATCGGACGGCCGCGGCCAGTCCCGCCGTGACGAGCCCGCTCCCGCCCGCCAGTCGGAGCGCCACCGACCCGCCCATCGCACTTCGCTATGGCCCTGCCCGAGTTTAGCTTCTTCCGCGCCGGCGGAACGCCCGCCCTCCACTCCTGCGGTGGGCGGGCGTCTACCGGCGCTTACGAGGACTCCGGCGGGCGGGCGGTGCGTCGGCGCCATCCGCACGGTCGGCGCCGCGGGAGACCCCCGAATTGTCGATCGCCTCGGGAGTCTCCACGAGCTCCTCCTGCACCGGCGGCAACTCCCCCCTCGGCCGCAGCTGCGGACGCAGTGTAGCCCAGAGGGCGTCGATGCCCGCGCCAGTTACGGCCGAGACCCGGAGCCGACCGGTCTCCTGCGTCGCGAGGTCGGACTTGGTCTCGACCGCGATGATCGGGGTCCTGGGAAGCTCTTCCCGCCACCGCTCGAGCAACGCCTCCTGCTCGGCGACGCTGTAGCCCGAGCGGCCGGTCGGATCGATCACGAACAGCACGACCGTGGCGGCGCGGTGGACCGCGGTCGAGGCCTCGCGCTCGGCCGGATTCGCCCGATCCGTGCGCCCCAGCACCCCCGGCGTGTCGAGCACCTGGAGTCGGTCGAAGCCCAGGTCCGCGTGACCGACCGCGATCGACAGTGTCGTGAAGGGGTAGTCCGCGATCTTCGGACGGGCGCTCGAGAGCCGCGCGACCAGCGAGGACTTGCCGACGTTCGGGAAGCCGGCCACCACGAGCGTGGGCGCGCCGGGCTCGAGCTGGGGACGACGGCGCAGGAACGCGGTGATCTCCCTCGCCCGGGCAAGATCCGGGTCGACCTCGCGGACGAAGCTCGAGACGCGGCCGTAGAAGGCGCGGACACGCTCCCCGAGCTCCTCGGGTCCGGAGGCCCGGGCGATCCCGCGCTCGGCCTCGCGGGCGAGCCCGCGGATCCGTTCCTCGGCGCGCCGAAGGCGCGTGACCGATCGCGCCAGCACCCCCCGTCCGAGCGTCTCGTCGACCAGCGTCTGCTCGAACTCGGTCAGCCGGGGGGGCGACAGCCGCCGGGTCTCCAGGCGCAGGTGCCGTACGATGGTCGCGGCGCTGCGGACGATCTTCAGCCGCGCACGGAGCCGGTCCCGCGCCGCCTTGGTCTCCCCGTGGGGGGTGGCGAGCGAGGCGCGATGGAAGGCGGTGTCGAGGATCCCGACCGACGCGGGCGCTCGCGCGGGCGCTCGGCGCGCCGGACGAACACGGCTGGTACCCATGGTCCGCCCGCCTCGGTCGGGCACGCGGTAGCGGCGATTACCTTTGTCCCACGGCCGCGAGAGTCCGAAGCGATTTATGGCACGGCCGACTCGGCCGACCTCCGGGGAGAGGCGTGCCTCGCTGGATCCGCGACGAGCCCGGCGAGGAGGCGGCCCTCCTGTCGGCGCTCGGGATCTCGTCCGTCGACGAGCTCTTCGCCGATGTGCCCAAGAAGGCGCGCGTCGGACGGCTCGGCGTCGGTCCAGGGCACGAGGAGCGCGAGGTCGTTCGCGAGATCGACCGCCTGCTCGATCGCAACAAGCCGCTCGCTAAGTTCGCGAGCTTTCTCGGAGGCCGGATCGCCCCGCGATACTCGCCGGCCGCGGTCGACGCGATCGTCTCGCGCAGTGAGTTCTACACGTCCTACACGCCCTACCAGCCTGAGGCCAGCCAGGGGATGCTCCGGGCCCTCTTCGAGTTCCAGAGCCTCTGGGTCGAGCTGACCGGGCTCGACGTCGCCAACGCGTCGCTCTACGACGGTGCCACGGCGGAGGGCGAGGCGCTCCTGCTCTGCCGCCGGGCGCACGAGGGACGCCGGTTCCTCGTCCCCGCGAGCCTTCCCTGGGAGGAGAAGAGCGTCCTCGCCAACTACGCGAGCGGCCCGAACCTCTCGCTGGAGGAGGTCCCGTTCGACGGTCGGACCGGCCGCATCGACCTCGACGCCGTGCGACGGGCGGTCGCGGGCGGGGAAGTCTTCGGCATGCTGGCGGACGTGCCGAACGGCTTCGGCCACTTGGACGAAGGGATCGCGGACCTGAAGGCGATCCTGGGGTCGATCCCGCTCGTCGTCGCCGCGGATCCCCTCTCGCTCAGCGTACTCGAGCCGCCCGGCCGCTACGGCGCGGACGTGGTCGTCGGCGAAGGCCAGGGCTTCGGGATCCCGCCATCGTTCGGCGGCCCGCTCCTCGGGCTGTTCGCCTGCCGCCGAGAGCTCGTGCGGCTCGCGCCCGGCCGGATTGTCGGCGCGACCCGGGACGTCGCGGGCCGGCCGGCCTTCGCTCTCACGCTACAGACTCGGGAGCAGCACATCCGGCGCTCTCGGGCCACCTCGAACATCTGCACGAACCAGTCGCTGATGGCGCTCGCGTTCGTCGTCTACGCCACGGTGGTCGGCCCGCGAGGGCTTGCCGCCCTCCAGGCCTCGCTCGCCGAGAAGGCACGGACCCTTTCGAGCGGCCTCGCCGGGGTGGACGGAATCCAGTCGCCCCGGTTCGACGCGCCGTACCTCGGCGAGTTCTCGATCGAGCTCGCCCACGTCGACGCCGCCGAGTTCCTCGAGCGCCTGCGACGCAAGAAGATCCTGGGGGGGCACTCCCTCGCCGACCCCCGCCCGGGTGCGAGCCCGAGCCCGGCGCGGGTGCTCGTCGGGGTCTCGGAGGCCGTGGGCGATCGCGAGATCCAGAAGTACGTCCGCTCCGCGCGCAGCGCGGCGACGGCGCGGCAGGGGCCATGAGCTTCCGTCAGGCCCGCTGGGACGAGCCAAATGTCTGGGACCTCGTACCGGAGTCGGAGGCGGCAGCGCCGGCGCCGATCCCCGGGGTCCCCGAGCGACTTCGCCGCAAGGAGGCGGTCCGGTGGCCCGAGCTCTCCGAGCTCGAAGTCGTGCGCCACTACACCCGCCTGTCCCAGATGAACTTCGGGATCGACACGTCGCCCTATGCGCTCGGCTCCTGCACGATGAAGTACAATCCGAAGGTCTCCGAACTGCTTGCGCGACGTGCGGGGGCGGCGGACCTCCATCCGTACCAGCCGGAGGCGACGACCCAGGGCGCGCTCGAGATCCTCTGGCGGCTCGAACGTCTCCTCGCCAAGGTCACGGGCCTCCCCGAGGTCTCGCTGCAGGCGGCCGCGGGCGCGCACGGCGAGTGGGCCGCCCTCCTCATGGTCCGGGCCTACTTCCGCGACCAGGGCACCCTCGCGCAACGCACGGAGGTCCTGTTACCGGACACGGCGCACGGCACGAACCCCGCCTCGGCGATGATGGCGGGCTTCACGACCCGCGAGCTCCCGTCGACGGAAGGCTGCGTCGATCTCACGGCACTGCGCTCCGCCGTTGGCGACCGGACGGCCTGCTTCATGCTCACGAACCCGAACACGGCCGGCCTCTTTGAGAGCGACATCCTCGAGATCGCCGAGATCGTTCACGGGGCGGGCGGCACCCTCTACTACGACGGCGCGAACCTCAACGCGATCCTCGGGATCACGCACCCCGGTCGCATGGGCTTCGACGTCGCGCACCTGAACCTCCACAAGACGTTCGCGACCCCGCACGGGGGCGGGGGTCCCGGCGCCGGGGTCCTCGCGGCGGGAGAGACGTTCGGGCCGTACCTCCCGGTGCCACGCGTGGTGAAGGAGGGGCGGCGGTTCCGCCTCGACTACGACCGTCCGAAGTCGATCGGCAAGATCAAGGCCGCCTACGGCAACTTCGGGCTCGACCTGCGGGCCTACGCCTTCGCGCTGACTCACGGCGAGGAGGGCCTGAAGCACGTCGCCCGCCGCGCCGTCCTGAACTCGAACTATCTCGGCGCCCGCCTCGGCCGCAGCCTGCCCCGTCCGTTCCGCACGCTCGTCAAGCACGAGTTCCTGCTCTCGGGCACGCCGCTCCGGGCGCGGGGCCTGCGCACGCTCGATCTCGCCAAGCGCCTGCTCGACGAGGGGGTCCACGCCCCGACCGTCTACTTCCCGACGATCGTCGACGAGGCGCTGATGATCGAGCTCCCCGAGACCGAGTCGAAGCGCGAGCTCGACGGCTACGTGGCGGCGATCGAGCGCTCGCTCGCGGATTCCGACGAGAACCTCCACGCGGCCCCTCGCTCGCTCTCGGTCGGCCGGATCGACGAGGTCCGCGCGGCGCGCGAACCGCGCCTCTCCTGGAAGGACCTGCGCGAGACCGCCCCAAAGGTTGAAGGGGCGCCGTCGGTAGGCTCGGCCCGATGAAGCCCCGCGTCCAGAAGATCTTCTCCCACCTCGATCCCGCGCCGGACGCCATCGTGCTCGCGAACGCCACCGAGCCGCATCTCGATCAGACCTTCTTCTACGTCTTCGACGTTCCTTCCGGGCTCTTCGAGGCGTCCGCGGCGATCGCCTACCCGGACGGCGAGCTCGCGATCGTCACCGCCCCGCTCGAGGCCGACACCGCGTTCGAGGCGGCGAAGCGGGACCCGCACGTGAAGGTGCACGTCGCGCCGCGGGAGGAGACCGCTCGCGAGGTCCGCAAGCTGCTCGGGAACGCCCGCTCGATCGGCCTCAACTTTCGCGAGCTCACCCACGAATGGTTCCTCAAGTTCGATGACGTGTTCCCGGATGCGAAGTGGGTCGACACCTCGAACGCGATCCGCATCGCGCGGGTGACGAAGGACCCGAACGAGCTCCAGCTGCTGCGCCGCGCGGCCGAGATCGGCTCGAAGGTCGGCCGCGAGATCCCGTCCCTCCTCAAGGCCGGCATGAGCGAGGTCGAGCTGGCGGCCGAGATGGAGTACCGGATGAACCGCTACGGAGCGCGCGGCGCTTCGTTCTCCACGATCGTCGGCTTCGGGGCCCACAGCGCCGAGCCGCACTACTCGCCCGGCGAGACGAAGCTCCAGGCGGGCGACTCGATCGTCTGCGACTTCGGCGCTTGGTTCCACCGCTACGCGAGCGACATCACGCGCTCGTTCCACTTCGGTCGTCGCGACGACGAGCTCAAGCGCGTCCACGAGACCGTCGAGCGAGCCCAGCAGGCCGCCCTCGGCGTGATCCGACCGGGGGTCGCGGCGAAGGACGTCCACGCGGCCGCGCAGAAGGTGATCGACGCGTCGCCCTGGAAGGGCCGGTTCACGCACGGCCTGGGACACTCGATCGGGCTCGCCGTCCACGACGGCTGGAGCTACGGGCCGAACGCCCAGGACTCCCTCGAGGTGGGCATGGCGTTCACCGTCGAACCGGGGATCTACCTCGTCGGACGGGGCGGCGTGCGGATCGAGGACGACATCGTCGTCACGAAGAGCGGCTACGAGTTCCTCACGACGACTCCGCGGGAGTACGTCGAGGTCGCGGCGTGAGGTTCGGGGTCCTCACGGGGGGCGGGGACTGCCCCGGCCTCAACGCGGCGATCCGCGCGGTCGTCCGGCGCGCCGCGCGCTCCGGGCACGAGACCCTCGGATTCTCGGACGGCTGGAAGGGCGTGCGGGACGACCTCGTGCGGCCCCTGCCGCCGGAAGTCGTCGCCGGAATCCTGGCGCGCGGGGGGACGATCCTGGGGAGCTCCCGCACGAACCCGTTCGCCAAGGAGGCCGACGCGGAGAAGGTCGTGGCGACCCTCGCCCGGCACCGCGTCGACACGCTCGTCGCGATCGGGGGCGACGACACGCTCTCGGCCGCGCGCGAGCTCGCTCGCCGAGGCGGCCAGGTCGTGGGGGTGCCGAAGACGATGGACAACGACGTCGCCGGCACCGACTGGACGTTCGGCTTCCACTCGGCCGTCGCGGTGGCGGTCGACGCCCTCGAGCGCCTGCGGGATACGGCGGAGAGCCACCACCGCGCGATCGTGCTCGAGGTGATGGGCCGTCACGCCGGCTGGGTCGCGCTCGCGACGGGGCTCGCGGGCGGAGCGGACGCGACGCTCGTGCCCGAGGAGCCCTACGATGAGGAGGCGCTCCTCGATCGGGTTCGGCGCGCCCTCGCCGCCCGGGGCCACGCGCTCGTCGTCGCCAGCGAGGGGATCGACCTCGGCCCGCGCAAGGGCTCGGCGGGAGCGGCGGACGAGTTCGGGCACGAGCTCCTGGGCGAGCGGGAGGTCGGGGCCGAGCTCGCCCGGAGGATCCAGCAGCGGACGGGCGTCGAGTCGCGCAGCGCCCAGATCGGACACATCCAGCGAGGCGGGGCGCCGGAGCTGTTCGACCGCCTCCTCGCGACGCGCCTGGGCGCCGGGGCGGTCGACCTCGCCTTGGCCGGGCGCTTCGGCGAGGTCGCGGTACTGCGGGGCGGCGCGATCGTGGGGATCCCGTTCGCCGAGGCGGTCGGCGCCCCGAAGCTCGTGACGCCGGATTGGCTCGATCTCCTCCACACCTTCGAAGGCTAGCCCGCTCATGCCGGTCCGGGCGCTCTGGTACGCTCGCGGAACCCTGTCCATCCTCGATCAGCGCGCGCTGCCCGGCCGGACGGTCGTCCGGCACCTTCGCACGCTGCGGCAGACCGCCGAGGCGATCCGGACGCTCGCGGTGCGCGGGGCGCCGTCGATCGGCGTCGCCGCGGCGTACGGGATGGTACTCGGTCAGCGGGAAGGTCGCTTTTCACCCGATCGAGCGGCGGCCCTTCTCCGAGCAACACGGCCGACCGCGGTGGACCTGTTCGTCGGCATCGAGACCGTGCGGCGGGCCTGGGTCGCCGGCGAGGACGTGGTCCGCGCCGCCGATGACTACCGCGCCCGGATCGTCGAAGAGTGCCACCGCATCGGCACCGCCGGCGCGCCCCTCCTGCGCTCCGCCGAGCGGGTGCTCACGCACTGCAACGCGGGCGCGCTCGCGACGGTCGAGTGGGGCACTGCGCTCGCCCCGATCCGCGTCGCCCGGGACCGGGGCGCCCACCTGTTCGTCTGGGTGGACGAGACGCGGCCGCTCCTTCAGGGCTCGCGCCTGACCGCCTGGGAGCTCGCCCGCGAGCGCATCCCGCACGCGGTGATCGCCGACAACGCGGCGGGCCACTTCCTGCGGACGGGCCAGGTCGACGCGATCCTCGTGGGCGCGGACCGGATCGCGCGGAACGGCGACTTCGCGAACAAGATCGGGACGTACGAGAAGGCGGTGGTCGCCCACGAGAACCGGGTGCCGTTCTACGTCGCGGCGCCGTGGAGCACGTTCGACGTCGCTCGGGCCACCGGCGCGGCGATCCCGGTGGAGGAGCGGGCCGAGCACGAGGTGCTGACGTTGACCGGCCGTGCGACGGCACCGGCCCGCAGCCACGCCCGAAATCCCGCCTTCGACGTGACGCCGGCGCGCTACGTCACGGCGTTCGTCACGCCGGACGGGGTCGTGCGTCCGGCCCGTCTCGCCGGCGCGCTGCGCGCGCGGGCTCGCCGCGCGTCGCGCGCCTAGCTCGTGGCGAGCGGGTGGCCCAGCAGATGCTCGCCGCTGCGGACCAGGGAACCGATCGCGGCGCTCACGTCGACCCCCAGGTGATTGAGGACGACGACGAGCGCGAGCACCCCGAGCACCGTCAGGAACCAGCTCATCATCGCGGTCATGGATCCGACCTCGCTTCCTCGCGTTGACGTTCGCGCCCTCGATAGATAAGCCGAGGCCTCCACTCGCAGGACGGGTCGGCGCCGCGCTCGCGCCCTCGCGCTGCGCACGCGCGCGGCGCGCGCGCGTGCGCCCGCGCGGGCGGCAAGTTTCATAGCAGCGAACGGTTAGGCCCGCGAGGCTGCCCTGGTAGTCTAGCGGTCTAGGATGTAGGTCTGTCGAGCCTGCGACTCGGGTTCGAAGGATCCGGGGGTCGCGCGCCCCCGGACCCGGAACTCCCGACCAGGGCGCCTCCCCGCGCGCGGGGCGCGCCGCGGCATGGACCCCTTATGCCCGCTCGGGCCTAGGCCGGTCGTGGCCGAAGGCTCGACGCCCCGCCGGTCGTCATCGCCGTATCTCTCGCACATCGTGGGCGACACGCTGCGCGACCTGCAGGAGCGCCGGCTGCTCGAGCTCGTGCGGGCCGCGCCGGTGCCGAACCATCTCGCGATCATCATGGACGGCAACCGGCGCTTCGCGGGCGCCCACGGCCTCGGCATCAAGGACGGCCACGCCGCGGGCCGCGACACCCTCGAGCAGCTGCTCAACTGGTGCCTCGAGCTCCAGATCCGGATCCTGACCGTCTACGCCCTCTCCACCGAGAACCTCTCCCGGTCGCCGGAGGAGGTCGAGGGACTGATGGACCTGTTCGACCGGGCCCTGCGGGACATTGCGGTGGACGAGCGCGTGCACCGCCACCAGATCCGGGTCCGGGTGATCGGCGACCGCGCGGCGCTCCCGGCACGCGTGCAGGAGGCGATCGGCATCGCGGAGCGGGCGACCGAGCGTTACGACGCCTACCAGTACAACGTCGCGCTGGCCTACGGCGGCCGTGACGAGATCGTCGAGGCGATCCGGGCGATCGCGAGGGAGGTTCGCGACGGGGCGCTCGACCCGGAGCGGATCGACTCGACGGCCGTTTCCCGCCACCTCTACACGCGAGACCTGCCAGACCCCGATCTCATCTTCCGGACCAGCGGGGAGGAGAGGATCTCGAACTTCCTGCTCTGGCAGTCCGCCTACAGCGAGCTGTACTTCTCGGACGTGCTCTGGCCCGGCCTCACGCGCCTGGAGTTCCTCCGCGCGATCCGGGCGTTTCAGCTGCGTCGCCGTCGCTATGGGGAGTGAGCCCGAGACGACCGGGCGGCACGGCGAGATCCCAGAGCGCCCGCGCGAACAGGAACGCGGCGCCCGCGATCACCCAGACGATCGCGGCGATGAGGTACGTCCGCGACGTGCCGAACGCTCCGATGAGGAGGGCACCGCCGACTTCCGCGGCGGGCAGGATCGCGTAGCTGCCCAGGCCGTCGATGCCGTAGTAGCGACCCTGCATCTCGGCCGGCACGAGGAGCTGCGCCGCGGTGAGCCAGGCGGTCCCGGCGAAGCCGCCCAGCGCACCGAGGACGAACATCACGCCGATCGCCGCCGGCGCGAACGGCCACAGGGGCAGCGCGAGCGCGAGCACTCCCGAGACGATCCCGTACGGAACGACCCACGCCTTGCCCGCGTAGCGGACCGCGCCGAGCCGGCCCACCAGCAGCGATCCCAGGGAGAGACCCGCCACCTGGGCCGCCTGGAGCGCGGCGAAAACGAGCGCGGAGGCGTGCAGCACCTCCGTGACGTAGAACACGAGGAAGGTCCCGACCACGGTGCTGCAGAAATTGAACACCATCGCCGACATCGTCAGCTGGAAGAAGCCCTGGGCCTTCCAGAGCCAAGCGAAGCCGCCGCGCAGGTCGGCGAGATAGCCGGGGCGGGCCGGGTCCGGGACGAATCGGGGCGTTAGCATCCCCGAGATCAGCGCGGCCGAGATCGCGAACGTCGCCGCGTTCACGGCGACGCCCGTCACCGGTCCGACCGTGACGATCAGCACCCCGGCCACGGCCGCGCCGACGAACTGGAACGCGGAGCGACTGGATCCCACCAGCCCGTTCGCGTCGGCCACCTCGGATTCGGACACGATCGCGGGCACGAGCGCCTGCTCGGCCGGGTTGAAGATCACGGTGAAGCCTCCCACGACCGCGCTCGCCGCCAGCACGGTGGCCAGGTCGAAGCCACGCGTCCAGAGGACGGCGGCGACCGCGCCGAGCGCGAGCGCGCGCACGACGTCGGAAATGACCATCAGACGGCGTCGGTCAAAGCGGTCGACGAGCGTCCCTCCGAGCGTGCTCACCAGGATCGCCGGCACCAGCGCGGCGACCCCGAGGAATCCCACGTCCAGCGCGGACCCGGTATCGGCCGCGACGAGCCAGACCAGGCAGACGGCGGCGATCGAGGTGCCGGCGTACGATCCGATGCCCGCGGAGAAGATCCGGAGGAAGTTCGCGTTCCGCAACAGCCGAGCGTAGGTCGACCCCACCATGGTCCCCGGTGCCGGGGAGGGCCACGGCTCCCCGAGGATAACCCCGGCGACCGCGCTCCCGGTAGGCGGACCCGCGCCGGCCCGGCGCGGCTAGACGATCGGCTCGAGCGGTGGCTCGCGACGAGCGCGGGCCGCAAGCGCGAGTCCGGCGATGAGCGTCAACAGTCCCGCCACGGGGACCGCGAGCACCAGCGTCATGCCGAGCGGCGTCGGTAGGTAGTCCGGCAGCGGATAGACGTACCCGTGGATCATGAGCTCGAAGAGCAGTCCGAAGATGGTGACGACGGCGCCGATGAGGACGAGCGCCTTCCAGGTCGTGCCCGGCACGGTCCCCAGCGAATAGTGGCCGCCGCCGGCGAGGATCTCGTCCTGCGCGACGTCGGCGTCGAACTCTTCCGACAGCTCGGCGCTCATCGGACCCGTCCCCCAGCCCCGAGCGGTGAGATGATGCTTTCGTGAGGGCCTCGGCAGCGAGGGAGGAGCGCCCTAGCCCGACCGCGCGCCGTCGAGGGCCCGGCGGAGCCACCGCCCGCACCGCCGATAGGGGCCTACGAATTCATTAAATAGAAGGGCTTTTCTACCGAACCTGACCACCGAGTGGAACTTCGGTGGTGAGAACATGATGGCAGGGAACACGCCGATTCTGGTGCTGCGAGAGGGAACGAAGCGGGAGAAGGGGCGCGGAGCGCTCACGAACAACATCCAGGCCGCGAAGGCGATCGCCGATGCCGTGCGCTCGACGCTCGGCCCGCGCGGACTGGACAAGATGCTGGTCGACTCGATGGGCGACGTCGTCGTCACGAACGACGGGGTCACGATCCTCAAGGAGATGGACGTCGAGCATCCCGCCGCGAAGATGCTGGTCGAAGTGGCCAAGACCCAGGACCAGGAGGCCGGGGACGGGACGACCACGGCCGTCGTTCTCGCCGGTGAGCTGCTGAAGCGCGCCGAGTCCCTCGTCGAACAGAACATCCACCCCACGATCATCTCGCAAGGCTACCGCCTCGCCTCGCGCAAGGCGCTCGAGATCCTCAACCAGGTCAGCCAGCCGGTCGGCACCAACGACCTCGACACGCTCCGGCGGATCGCGGTCACCTCGATGGCCTCGAAGTCGGTCTCGTTCAACCGCGAGTCTCTCGGCGAGATCGCGGTCAAGGCGGTGAGCGCGGTCGCCGAGAAGAAGGGCGACGGCCACTATGTCGATCTCGACAACATCCAGTTGATCAAGAAGCAGGGCGGCCAGATCTCCGACACGTCCCTGATCGAGGGCGTCATCGTGGACAAGGAGAAGGTCCACGCGGGTATGCCCCCACGCGTCGAGAACCCGAAGATCGCGCTGCTCGATGCCGCGCTCGAGATCAAGAAGACCGAGATCGACGCCAAGATCGAGATCAACGACCCGAGCCAGCTGAACGCGTTCCTCCAGGAGGAGGAGAACATGCTGCACCGCATGGTCGAGACCGTGAAGAAGGCGGGAGCGAACGTCGTGCTCTGCCAGAAGGGGATCGACGACCTCGCCCAGCACTACCTCGCGAAGGAGGGGATCTTCGCGGTCCGCCGCGTCAAGAAGTCCGACATGGAGAAGCTCGCCAAGGCGACCGGGGCGAACATCGTCTCGAAGGTCAGCGAGCTGACCGCCTCGGACCTCGGCGCCGCCGCGCTCGTCGAGGAGCGCAAGATCGGCGAGGATTCGCTCACGTTCGTCACGGGAGCGAAGAAGGCCAAGGCCGTCTCGATCCTCATCCGCGGCGGCACGGAGCACGTGCTGGACGAGATCGAGCGCTCGCTCGATGACGCGCTCAACGTGGTCGCGGTCGCGGTCGAGGACGGGCGGTACGTCATCGGCGGCGGCGCGACGGCGGCGGAGCTCGCGCTCCACCTGCGCGACGAGGCGGCGAAGATCGGGGGCCGCGAGCAGCTCGCGTTCGAGAGCTTCTCGG
Source organism: Thermoplasmata archaeon (assembly GCA_035622275.1). Taxonomy (NCBI): domain Archaea; kingdom Methanobacteriati; phylum Thermoplasmatota; class Thermoplasmata; species Thermoplasmata archaeon. The sequence continues at coordinate 149,731 of DASPVQ010000020.1, forward strand.
AGGCGCTCGAGACCATCCCGCGCACGCTCGCGGAGAACGCCGGGCTCGACCCGATCGACATCGTGATCGAGCTGCGCAAGGCCCACAAGAGCGGTCACACGAACGCGGGCGTCAACGTCCAGTCCGGCAAGGTCGACGACATGGCGGCGCTCCACGTCCTGGAGCCGATCCGGGTCGGACGCCAGGCGATCGAGAGCGCCACCGACGCGGCGGTCATGATCCTGCGGATCGACGACGTCATCGCGTCCAAGTCCTCGCCCCCTCCCTCCGGCGGCCCGGGCGGCCCCGGCGGTGGCGGCATGGGCGGCATGGGTGGCATGGGCGGCGGCGACTTCGGCGAGGACTGAGCCCGCTTCCGCGAACCGCGCGAACCCGTTCCTCCGCTCCCGAGGGTTTCCCCCGGGAGCGTTCTGCGTCCGTTTTCCGGCTAACCTTTTGCGCCGGCCGACCTCCCGGGCCCGCGGAGCCGAGCGGTGGCGCGTCCGACCCGGGTGTTCTTCGTCGCCGACCTGCACGGCTCGGGCGTCTGCTGGCGCAAGTTCGTCAACGCGGCCAAGGTCTACCGCGCCGACGTCCTACTGGTCGGCGGCGACATCGCCGCGAAGACGCTGACCCCGATCTTCTCGGGCCCGGACGGGTGGACCGCGCGCGTGGAGGGGGTGCGCCGCTCCGCGGCGAACGACACGGAGCTCGAGCGGCTGGAAGCCGGGCTCCGCGACGCGGCGACGGTGCCGTTCCGAACGACGCGCGCGGAGTGGGCGGAGCTCGAGGCCCGGCCCGGCGCGCTGGACGCGGTGTTCGTCCGGCGGGCCTGCGAGGAACTCGGACGATGGCTCGACTGGGCGCGGCCGCGACTCGCGGGCAGCGGGGCCCGTCTGTTGCTCGGGCTCGGCAATGACGACCTCACGCCGATGGAGCGCGTGATCGAGGACGACCCGGTCGCGGAGCTGACGGACCTCGAGATCCTCCGCCTGGACGAGCGACACGAGATGCTGACCCTCCCCTACAGCAATCCCACGCCCTGGGCGACCCACCGGGAGCTGCCCGAGGAGGCGATCGCCCGGCAGCTCGACGACGGCTGGGCGAAGCTCGAGGACCCGGCCAACGCGGTCCTCAACGCACACGTGCCGCCGTTCGGCGCCCCGCTCGACCTCGCCCCGAAGCTGGACGCCTCGCTCACGAAGGTGATGTCCCCCGGCGGCGATCCCGAGTTCGTCCACGTCGGGAGCACTGCCGTGCGCGCCGCGCTCGAGCGGCACCAGCCCCTGCTCGGCCTCCACGGTCACATCCACGAGTCGCGCGGCACGACCCGCTTCGGGCGCACGCTGTCGATGAACTGCGGGAGCGCCTACACGGAGGGGGCCCTGCTCGGCGCCGTGGTCGATCTCGGCGAGGGTGGGGTGCGTTCGGCGGTGCTGACCAGCGGCTAGCTCACGGTCCCGTCGAAACGGTCGCCGTGCCGTCGACGGCCGGCAGTGCGTCGACCTCCTCCCACCACGGCCCCCCGAGGAGCCCGAGCCGACGCTTCGGCACGATTCCCCCCAGCCGGCGGACGAGGTCGTCCACCTGGGCCCGGGCTTTTGCCCGCTCGACCTCGGGCAATGCCGCGAGCAGCGGAGAGCGGAGGAGGAGCCCCGCGTTCAGCGATACGGTCCTCCAGAACCCGAAGTCCTTGCGCAGGAGCTCGTCGATCCGGCGCGGGGAGATCCCGTCGGCCGACTCGTCGATCGGATGATCGAGCAGCAGGGCGAGCACGTCCCGCACGTCCTTCGCCTCGGGACCGATGAGGATCTCGTGTCGCCCGAACGGCTCTAAAAAGCGGTCGGCGACCGGACCCCTCGCCGTGTCGGGGACGCGCTGGATGTACTGCAACTTGGCGAGCAGGAGCAGCGCGGGCGTGAGGGTCCCGTGCTGCTCGGGCGCGCGCCGGACGTCGTCCCGAAGGTCGATCCGATGGCAGAACCGGAACTCGTCGGCCAGGAGGTCCACGCTTCCCACGGCCACGTTCGGCCCGTCCTGGCCGAGGACCATGTGGTAGCGCAGTCGGCGGCCCTCGCTCAGCGAGTTGAAGATCCGGTCGCCCGACGTCTCGAAGATCCGCAGGGCGCTGCCCTCGCGCTCGTGCGCCGTCTCCAGGAGCCGACGCACGGCGCGCAGCTCCTTGTGCAGACACGCGAGATCAAGGTCATGGAGCGCTCGTCGCAGCCCGAGCTCCGAGCGCTGGCTGGACGGGCACCGCAGCCGATGGGCGGCGCCGCCCAGCACCGCGAGCGACACGGGGGGGTCGGCGCGGCGGGCCGCGCCAAGGAGCATCACGGCGCGGGCGACGATCGGGTCCGCGACGTCGACCCAGTCGGGCAGGCCCACTTCGGCCCGCGCCGCTTCCGGCGACGTGCGGCTCGTCAGGGGCAGCTCGAGCGAGACGCGTTCCCCGCGCAGCGGGTCGATCACCAGGCTGACGAGCTCGCCCACGAACGCGTCCGAGACGGCGAGGCCCCTTAACGGGGCCCGTGGACCGACTCAGTCCGGAGGTAACTCCTTGCTGATGAGGTCGACCGGCACTCCCCGCGCCCGCTGGATGGCGTAGGAGACGAAGTAGAGCACGATCCCGATCACGAACACGATCGGAAGGAACAACAGGTCGTTGACACTGTAGCCGCTGGTGATCCCGAGGTAGTTCCCGGTCGAGGACGCGTAGCTGACGAACCAGGACGAGGCGAACGCGGCGACGCCGACGATCGTCAGCACGGGGACCGGGCCGACTCGCGCGCGCACGATCGCCGGCGCCTGGGCGTACATGCTCTTGCGGATGAACGGGAAGAGCGCGCCCGCGAGGCAGACGATCCCGATGGCGAACCAGAACCCGAAGTTCGAGTAGCCGAGCGTGGCGTAGTCGAAGTAGGTCGGGTAGAACGTCTGGATCACCAGCGCGAGGAACGCGCCGACCGCGAGCGTGAGGACGGCGACCCACGGCACGCCGTTGCGCGTGACCCGGGTGAAGAACGACGGCAGGACCCGGTCGAACGACCAGGCGAACAGGTTGCGGGTCGGTAACACGAAGTAGATCAGCGAGAAGCCGAAGAACGTCAGGACGAGGCCGAACGACAGGAACGCCGCGAGCAATGGGTCGTGTACGATGTACGCGGCGAGGTACAGCGGGCCCGGCCAGGCCGTGCCGCCGACCGTGAAGTACTGCGAGCTGAGCCCGATGAGGAAGCCGCGGCCCATGCTGTAGTAGCTGGCGGCGTACAGTCCCGCGATGAGCGCGGCGAAGAGGAGCGGCGCGCCGAAGATCGCCAGCCCCTGCGCCCGCGTCGGGTTGCCTCGGATCTCCCCTCCGTAGTAGGAGCTGTTCGCGTAGCCGATGAAACTCAACATCGTGTAGACGACCCCGAAGAACGTGCCCGTGGTCGTGATCGGAACGTTCTGGACCAGCGACTGGTAGCTCATCCCGTAGAGCGGATTGGCGTTGTAATCGGCGGCGAACACCGACTGGGGCGTCGCGAGCAGGATGCCGATCATCAGGACGAAGACCGCTGCCGACCCGACGAACAGGCCGACCGAGACCCGGAAGATCCACTTGGTCGGGAGGAAGCTCACCGCGATCACGAGAAGGAGCACGAGCAGCCCCACCCAGAACACGTTGTTCGTCAGCCACCCGTTCGACGCCGTCCCGAGGAAGGTCGTGGCGGCGTTCAGCGCTCCCGCGCCACCGCCCGCGAGCGTGTACGCCGCGAGCATGGTCGGCACGGCGTAGAAGGCGGTAAAGTAGGCGAACAGGCCGGCCCACGTGATGAAGACCACCGAGAAGAGCAGGTTGACGCCGAGTCCCACGGACGGATGGAATATCCGACCGACGAAGATGTAGTCCCCACCCGAGCGCGGCATCGCGCTCGCCAGCATCCAGTAGACGTAGCCCACGGCGACGTTGATCACGACGCCGATCGCCACCGTTGTGATGAGGTTCGCGTTCGGGTAGAACGCGGACGCCTCCGTGATCCAGAAGAAGTTGACGATGATGCCCATGCCGACGAGGTTCGCGAGCAGAGCCGTTCGCGCGCTGACGGTCCGGACGAGGCCCGAGGACTGTCGCACGTAGAGGTCCTTCGAGCTGACGTCGCGCCGGACCGACTCGGCCGCCGGCAGATTCACTACGGTCCCCGCCGACTCCGCTCCCACGCTGGGCGACACGCCCCCTTACCCCCGTCCCGGCCCGGCGCGCTCCGCGCTACGGCCTAGCACGCCCAATCGCGGCACCTATTAACCTCATCTGCGAGCGCAGGGCCGGCCGAGGGGGCGCCATTCCGGCCGCTGACGAGCGTCGCATCGAACGCTTGAAAGGGGAGGGCGCCTACGCCGACGCACCGGACATGCGCTGGGACACGCGACTGCTCCACGACGGCCAGGGACCCGATCCGCTGACCGGGGCGGTGAACGTCCCGGTCTACCTGACATCGACGTTCGCCCAGCGCTCGCCCGGCGAGGCGAAGGGGTACGTTTACTCCCGCACCGGCAACCCGACCCGCGCGGCGCTGGAGCGGGTGCTCGGGCGGCTTGAGGGGGGCGCGGGGGCGCTCGCGTTCGGCTCGGGGTTGGCGGCGACCTCGACGCTCCTCATGGCCTACCCGAAAGGGAGCCGGATCGTCGCCGGCGACGATCTGTACGCGGGCACCTGGCGCCTGCTCCAGATCGCCCGGACCCACGGCGTCGACGTCGAGCTCATCGATACCACGGATCTGGCCAACGTGCGGCGCGCGCTCGGGACCGCGCCGACGGACCTGTTGTACCTGGAGACCCCCACGAATCCGCTGCTCAAGGTGACCGATCTCCGCGGCGCGATCGGTCTCGCCCGACGGGCCCGGACCCGGGTCGCCGTGGACAACACCTTCGCCTCCCCCGTGCTGCAGCGACCGCTCGGCCTCGGAGCCGACGTCGTCGTCCACTCCACGACCAAGTATCTCGGCGGCCACAGTGACCTCATCGGCGGCGCGCTCGTCTTTCGTTCGCGGCGCTGGCTCGAGAAGTATCGATGGTTCCAGAACACCCAGGGCGGCATCCCGAGCCCGCTCGACTGCTTCCTGGTCTTGCGGGGCATCCACACGATGGGCCTGCGGGTCCGCGCCCACTGCGCGAATGCGCGTCGGGTGGCCCGGTTCCTCGCCTCCCACCCGCGTGTCCGCACCACGCTCTATCCCGGCCTGCCCGAGCACCCCGGACACGCGATCGCCCGGCGCCAGATGGACGACTACGGCGGCATGGTCTCGGCCGAGCTGCGCGGCGGCCTCCCCGAGGTGCGTCGGGTCGTGCGCCGGTTCCGGCTCTTCACTCTCGCCGAGAGCCTCGGCGGCGTCGAGTCGCTCGTCAACGTGCCCGCGCTCATGACCCACCGCTCGGTGCCGAAGGAGCTGCGGGAGCGACAGGGGATCCGCGAGGGGCTCCTGCGCTTCAGCGTCGGCATCGAGGACGGGAACGACCTCGTCGACGATCTCCGGCGCGCGCTCGGCTAGCCGGACGGGCGCCGCGCTGCGCCAGCCACAAATACGGCACCCGCGTCGGGCGGCGCATGCCGCTGTGGGAAGATGCCCCCGATGCCTGGCACGAGGTGCTGCCCGGGGTCCATCGTCGGATCCTCGCGCACGCCCCCGATGTGATGATGGTGCTGTACCGGATCAGTCCGGGCGCCCACTTCCCGAGCCACACGCACCCCCACACCCAGAGCGGGACCGTGCTCGAGGGCGGCGGGGAGTTCCGCGTCGGGGACGAGGTCTGGCGGCTGCGGGTGGGCTCGTCCTACACCGTACCGGGGAACGTCCCGCACGAGCTCACGGCAGAGCCGGGCGGGCGCACGGTCGTGCTCGACGTGTTCACGCCGCGGCGCGAGGAGCTCCTGCACGAGGCGCAGCGCCCCCAGCGGGAGTGAACCGGTCAGCCGATCGATCGCAGGATGCCCCCGTCGACGGGGACCATCGCGCCGTTGACGTAGCTCGACCGTTCGCTCCCGAGGAAGACGATCACCCGGGCGAGCTCCGCCGGAGTCCCGATGCGCCGCATCGGGATCTCGGCCTCGATCTCCCGGGCGACCGACTCGGGCGCGACCCCGCGCCGGCGCGCCGCGTCCTCGAAGACCTCGTCGATGCGGGAGGTGCGGATGTAGCCCGGGAGGATGCCGTTCACCCGGATGCCGCGGGGCCCGAGCTCTCGGGCGAGGGTGCGCACGAGGCCGGCGACGGCGACCCGACAGACGCTCGAGAGCGCGAGGTTTCCGACCGGCTCGCGGATCGCGAACGAGGTCAGGAACACCATGCGCCCGCCGGTCGGCTGGGCGAGCATCGTCTGCGCGACGCGACGCGCGAGGTACGCCGGACTGACGACCAGAAGGCTCGCGGCCCGGGCCCAGTCCTCGTAGCCCTGCTCGAGGAACGTGCCGGGGCGCGGCGAGCCGGTCACGTAGACGAGCGTGTCGAGTCCGCCGAGATGACCGACCGCTTCGTCGACCAGCCGGTCGATCCCCGCGTGCGCCGCGAGGTCGGCCGCGACGCCGTGGACCGGTCCGTGGGCGCGCAGACGCTCGACGGCACGGGCGAGGCGCTCCTCGTTCGACGAGTTCACGACGACCCGGGCCCCCTCCTGCAGAAACGCCTCGGCCGCCGCGTAGCCGATCCCCTGGCTCGACGCGGTGACGAGCACTCGCGCGTCCGCGAGGCCCGAGCCCGACGGCACGAACGGGCTCACCCCTCGATCGCGAAGACGCGGGCCATCGCGCCGCTGCCGCCGGCGATCTTGAGCGGGCCGGCGACGAGCGTGTACTGGGCCCCCTCCCGTAGCTCGGCGAGATGGTCGAGCGCTTCGAGGATCCAGATCCCGCGGCCGAGCAGCACCTTGTGCGCCTCGAACTTGGAGTTCGAGTACGGGTCGATGCCCAGTGTGTCCGTGCCGACGCCGCGGAGGCCCTGGCCGGCCAGCCACTCGGCCCCCGCCGGGTCGATGCCGGGGAACTCGTAGAGGTAGCGCCGCGTCGGGGCGCGCTCCCGGCTCCAGTCGGTCCGTAGGAGCGCGATGTCCGGCCGCCCGGCGCTCGGCCAGTGCCGCGCCAAGGCCTTCGCCGGGATCAGAGATCCCTCGATCTCGGATCGGACGTCCAGCACGACCGCGGTCCCGACGAGGCGGTCCGCGGGGATGGCATCGACCGTTGCGCCGTTCTCGAGGAAATGCGACGGGGCGTCCAGATGCGTTCCGGTGTGCGTGAGGCAGCTCACCCGCTCGATCGAGTAGCCGTCGCGGGCGACGATCCCCACGGGCTCGAAGACCGGGAGCGGGGAGGACGGCCAGACCGGCATGTGGGTCTGGAGCAACGCGGTCAGGTCGTGCACACGTCGGGGCGCCGACATCGGGCGGGCGAGCGCCACCGGGTACAAAACGGGTCGTCGGCGCCCGACGGGGCGCTATCCCGAGCGGCCTCGATGGCGCCGCAGGAACCGGTCGAGTCGGTCGACCCCGTCGTCGAGCGCCGCGATCGGCGAGGTATAGGAGATGCGAACGTGCCGCTCCCCGGAGGGGCCGAAGGCGATGCCGGGGACGACCGCGAGCCGCTCCTCCTCGAGCAGGCTCGCGCAGAACTCGACCGACGGCCGGGCGAGGTCGTAGCGCGGGAACACATAGAACGCCCCCTCCGGCCGGACCGTCGCCAGTCCCTCGACCGACGCGAGCCGGCGCACGAGGTGGTCGCGTCGCGCGCGGAATTCCTCACGGAACCGTGCCTCGTCCGGACCTGCATTTTCGAGCGCCCAGAGGCACGCCCGCTGGAGGAACGGCGGCACGCAGGTCAGCGCGTGCTCGATCACCCGGACGAGCCGGCGGCGGATTTCTGGGGGGGCGACGGCATAGCCGACCCGCCAGCCGGTCATGGCGAACGCCTTCGAGAAGCTCCCGATCGTCACGACGGGTATGTCGTCCGGCGCGATCGACGCGGGGCTGACGTGCGTGCCCTCGTAGACGAGCGACTCGTAGGTCTCGTCGCTCACGACGGTGAGTCGGTGTTCCCGGGCGATCGCGAGCGCGGCATCGATCTCTGAGCGGCGGAGCACGCGACCCGTCGGGTTCGCCGGCGAGACCAGGACCAGCAGGCGGGTCCGGGGAGTGACGGCCCGCCGCAGCCCCGGCGCATCGATCGAGAAGTCCTCGCCCAGCGGCGCGTAGCGGGGGCGGGCCCCCGCAAGTTCAATCGGCTGCTCGAACAGGTACGTCGGATCGGGCAGGAGCACCTCGTCCCCGGGTTCAACGCACGAGAGGAGCGTCGCGAAGATCGCGAACTTCGCTGGCAGGATGACCACGTCGTCCGCTCCGGCGCGAAGGCTGTGCCGGCGCGACAGCCGATCCGCGATGGCGGCACGCAGGTCCGGCATTCCCTGGGCCGAGGTGTAGTGCGTCAGGCCCTCGTTCATCGCGCGATACGCCGCGTCACGGATGCCCGCCGGAGTGTCGAAGTCCGGCTCCCCGATGTGCAGGCCGAGGATCGTGGCGCCCGCCTGGCGCATCTGGAAGATCTGGTCGATGAGGGCGAGGATCGGCGACTCGGAGATCTCGTCGACCCGCACGGCCCGCACAGGGGCGGTGCGGGTTAAGCCCGTCGGGGTCGACCGCCCCCGCGGCGTCGCAGGTGCTCGCCGACCTCGCGCATGGCGCGGGCCCGGTGCGAGATCGCGTTCTTTTCGGCGGGAGGCGCCTGCGCGAACGTCCGGGTCCATCCCGAGGGGACGAAGATCGGGTCGTAGCCGAACCCACCGGTGCCTGCAGCCTTGTGGGCGATCGAGCCGTGCACCTCGCCGGTGAACAGCCAGTGCTGCCGGCCGTACCGGAGTCCGGCGACCGTCCGGAAGAACGCGGCGCGGGGGCGGATCTCGAGCAGCTCGAGCAGGGGTCCGAACTTCCAGACCTTCAGGAAGTGCGCCGAGTAAACGCCCGGAAATCCATGGAGCGAGGGTACGAAAAGGCCGGAGTCCTCCACGAGAACGTAGCCCGGGAGATTACCGACCGCCTCGAGCTTGGCCCGCACGACCTCGGCCAGGCTGTCGGCCTGAGGCTCGGGCAGCGCGCGCCGCTCCCAGCGGACGCGGACGCCGTAGGGCCGCAGCACCGCGCGGACCTCGCGCAGCTTACCCGGGTTCGTGCTGACGAAGCTGACGTCGGTCACGCCGCGCTAGCGCCACGGATAGTCGTCGTAGGCGATGATCTCGTCCGGGCTCTTTCGGCCGTCGTCGTCCGCCGGGACCGACGAGCCGTTCGCGTCCGCGGGGTAGCCGATCGGGACGATCGCGATCGGATGGATCCCCTCGGGCACGCCGAGCACCGATCGCACCTTCTCCTCGTTGAACTCGATCAGCCAGCGCGTGCCCAGGCCCTCGGAGGTCGCGGCAAGCTGCAGGTGGTCGATCGCGACCGCGACATCGAGCGGGTAGGCCGAGATGTACCCCCCGATCGTCACGGGGATGTCCTCTTCCACCGCGAACGCGACGATGACCGCCGGGGCCTCCGCGATCAACCGGCCCCGGTTCGATGCTTGGGCCAGGAGGCGCTTGCGCTCGTCATCCTGGACGACCACGAAGCGCCAGGGCTGCAGATTGTGTTGGCTCGGCGCCAGCCGGGCGGCGCCGAGCACTGACTTCAGCTTCTCGGGCGGGACCGGCCGCGACTGGAACTGGACGCATGGGCGGTAGGAGCGGATCGCGTCGATGACGTCCATGGGGAGCGATCGAGCGAGAAACAGTCGGGCGAGGAAAGCCGCGGGGGCCTACCCCTCCGTCATGAGGTGGCGCATTCGTACTTCCGAGTGCGGACCTTGATAAAAGGGTTTGTGGCTCGAGACGGTCGAGGTCGACCCGTCGCCCGTTCCGAGACTCGATCCTACCACGAGCGCGACGAGCCGCTCCCCGTCGGGTTAGACGTCTCCGCCCAGCGCCCCCGAATCCGTTCGCGGTGACGCTCGGCCCGTCTGAGAAGCAACAGGCCGCCCACGAGCGTCACGACGAGGGCGGCGTTCAGGTAGACCCCGAGCTTGAACTCGACCAGATCCGCGGGTCCCCCGCTGTTCAGCACCAGAAAGGCGACCGCGCCCTCTCCTATGATGAACAGGCCGACGATCCCCACGCGCTGGAGGTCGGACCGCTGCCGATCGTCGGACGCTGCCACCGCAGTCGGACCGCGAACGAACTTCATGAGAGTTGGGCCCGGACTCGCTGTGCGGAGAAGCTCGTGGATGGTCCGCTTGCAGTCGCGAGGCCTTCTGGGCCCCCACCGGCGGTGGGGTCGAAGGCGAACTCGCTCGTAGCCCGGCGAGTCCCTCCGGGACGGGGCCTGACGGGACAGTCCGAGGCCACGACCGCCGGTCGAACCATGCGGTTAAATACCGGCGGACAGGACTCGGGACGCGCTGCTGACGAGTGTCTGACAAACGGGCACGAATCGGCGACGGGACTGGGGATCGAGGCCATCCTACGAGGAACGCTCGATGTATCTCAAGCGGCTGAAACTTAGGAACTTCAAGTCGTTCGCGGGCGCGACCGAGATCCCCTTCCAGCCCGGGTTCACCGGGGTAGCCGGGCCCAACGGGATGGGCAAGTCGAACATCTCCGACGCCATCCTGTTCGTCCTAGGGCCGACGAGCTCCAAGGCGCTGCGCGCCGAGCGGCTGACCCACCTGTTCTTCAATGGCGGATCGTCGAAGAAGGCGGCCACCGAGTGCGAGGTGTCGCTCGTCTTCGACAACTCGGACAAGCTGCTGCCAAACGAGGCCGCGGAGGTCGAGATCACCCGGTACGTCAAGCTCGCCCCCAGCGACCCGGACGGCTACTACTCGTACTTCTACGTCAACGGCAAGCGGACGACCCAGACCGAGATCGACGGCCTGCTCGCCCACGCACGCCTGTCGGGCGACGGCTACAACCTCGTCCAGCAGGGCGACGTCAACAAGATCGTTACGATGGGTCCGGTGCCCCGACGCGGACTGCTCGAACGGCTGGCGGGCATCAGCCAGTACGACGAGGAGCTCGATCGGGCCGCCACGAAGCGCGCGAACCTCGACCAGAACCTCGCCCGCATTCAGACCCTGCTCGGTGAGATCAAGAGCCATCTCGCCGCGCTCGAGAGCCAGCGCCTGCAGGCGATCCAGTACAAGCAGCTCCAGGACGAGAAGCGGAGAAGCGAGGCGCGTCTCGCCCGCGCCGGCCACCGCATGGCGGAGCAGGAGCTCGCGACCTGCCGCAAGCAGGTGGAGTCGGTGCGCTCGGAGATCGGCCGGCTCGACGCGGCGCGTACGGAGCTTTCGGCTCACCAGGAGGAGCTCGCGCGCCAGGTCGAGGCGGTCGACCGAGAGATCGCGGAGGCCGGCGGCGCGGCCGCGGTGAAGTTCAAGGCCGAGCTCGACGACAAGCGCATGGCGTTCGCGCGGCTCGACCAGAGTCTCTCCCATCTGCGCGAGGAGCTCGGGGCGATGAGTCAGCAGTCGAAGGAGCTCGACGGCTCGCTCGCCCAGGACGACACCCACCGCGTCGCGCTCGAAGAGCGACAACGGGAGCTCGCCGAGCGGCTCGCAACACTCGCGAAGGACGCGGAGGCCCACACCGAAGGGATCCGGACCGCGACGGGCGGCACGGGGAAGTCGAACGATCGTCTTGCGGCGGCCCGGCGCCAGCAGCTCGATCTCCAGCGCCAGCACGACCTCAAGCAGAAGGGCTGGCAACAGGCGGTCCAGGACCGAGAGGCCGCGAAGGCGTCGCGGGAGGCCGCGGAGCGAACGCTCGCGCAGGCCGAGGACGACAGCCGCGAACGCGGGGTCGAGGTCAAGGACCTCGAGCTTCGCCTCCGCGAGGCCGGGGGTCCGAAGGCGGCGGGGCCGTCGACCGGGGATCTCCAGAAGGAGCTGTTCTCGCTCAAGAATCAGGACAAGCAGCTCATTGCCGAGGCCGAACGCCTCGCGCGCGAGGTCGGCGAGCTCAACCGCCGCTACCTCGCCCTCGACGCCCGGCTGAAGGCCCGTACGGAGGGCGGTGCCCGACCGAACGCCCTCGCCGCGGTCGACTACCTGCTATCGCAGCGTAACCTCGGCAAGATCGAGGGCATCCGCGGCACGGTCGAGGAGCTCGCCGCGTTCGATCCGAAGCTCAAGACCGCGCTGCAGGTCGCCGGCGGCAGCCGCTTCCAGGCGCTGGTCGTCGAGACGGACCGGGTCGCCGAGGAGTGCATCCGGCTCCTGCGGGAAGAGAAGCGGGGCCGGGCGACGTTCCTACCGCTCAACAAGATGCTCGCCGGCCGGCCGCACGGCAAGTCCCTCGTCACCGTGCGGAGCACGGGCGCGGCCGGTTTCGCCATCGACCTCGTGAAGTTCGACGAGGCGCTGCGCCCGGCGTTCTGGTACGTCTTCGGCGAGACCGTCGTCATGAACGACCTGGCGAGCGCCCGCTCGGAGATGGGCGGGGTCCGGCTCGTCACCCTCCAGGGAGACCTGATCGAAGCGACGGGCGCCATCAGCGGCGGCTACCTGGATCCGACCGCCCAGGGTCGTGGAGCGGACAGTGCGATCGAGCTGAAGCGACTCGGCGACGAGTTGCGGGAGAAGGGCAGCGCGGAGACCGCCGCCCGCGATCAGCTGACCCAGGTCAGCGAGCGGATCCGCACGGTCAGCGAGGAGCTCGCGACGCGATCGATCCGCGACCAGTCGCGCGAGTCGACCCAGAAGATCCTCGACAAGGACATCGCCACCGCCCGGGGGCGCCTGAAGAGCGCCCAGGAGCTGATCGCCTCGGCGACGGGAGAGGAGAAGCGGGCCGGCGCCGCGTTCGAGGCGGCGGAGGAGACGGTCCGTTCCCTGGCCGCCGAGATCGCCACGCTCAAGGAATCGATCGCCAAGGCTCAGGAAGCCTACCTCGGCCAGCTGCCCGAAGCGCTCGGCGCCCGGCTGCGGGGCCTGCAGGAGGCGGCCCAGAAGACCAGCGAAGAGCGGGTCCGGGTGAACGGGGAGCTCGAGGCCGCGCGGGCCTCCCTTGCGGCGCTCGTCAGCGGCCTCGCGGCACGACGCACCGAGGGGAAGGCGGCCCTCGACGCGATCGCGGCGAAGCGCAAGGAGATCACCAAGACCGAGAAAGCGGTCCACGACGCCAAGGCCGCGCTCGACGCCCTCAAGTCGGTGGAATCCAAGCAAACCGAGTCGCAGAAGGCGCAGACCGAGACGAAGCGCGGGCTGGAGGAGCAGCGCCTCGAGGTCACGCGCAAGCTCGGCGAGACCGGGGCGAACCTCGACACTCGGCGCGCGCTGCTCACGCAGGAGGAGACGCGTCTCGCCGTGGCCGAGTCCAAGTTCCACGAGCTCGAGGAGGCCCTCCACCAGTTCCCCGAGCCCGAGCCCGACGAGAAGCCGATAAGCATCGAGGAGCTCAAGCGGAAGATCACGGCCCTCGAGCAGCAGCTGGGCACGATGGGCGACGTCAATCTGAGGGCCGTCGAGGAGTACGACGGGGAGAAGACCCGCCTCGACGAGTTCACGGGCGAGTCGACCCGCCTCACGAGCGAGAAGGACGAGCTCGTCGCGCTCGTCAACGAGATCGAGAAGAAGAAGCGGGAGAAAATCCAGCAGGTCGTCGTCCAGGTCAACGGCAATTTCCGGGAGATCTACGGGGAGCTGAGCGCCGGCGGCGAGGGCGAGATCGCGCTCGAAAACCCGGACGACCCGCTCGCCGGCGGCCTGCTGATCAAGGCCCGCCCGGTCGGCAAGACCGTCGCCCGCCTTGAGCAGTTGAGCGGTGGTGAAAAGTCGCTCGCGAGCCTCGCCTTCATCTTCTCGCTGCAGCGCTACGATCCGAGCCCGCTCTACGTGTTCGACGAAGTCGACATGTCGCTGGACGGGCTCAACGCCGAGTACGTCGGTCGGCTGCTGCGCCACAACGCCGAGCGCGCGCAGTTCGTCGTCATCTCCCTGCGCAAGGTCACGCTCAAGTTCGCGAGCCACCTCTACGGCGTGACGATGCACGGGGACGGCTGTTCCCGGGTCGTCGGCATCCACCTGGACGACATCCACGACGTCGAGAGCCGCGAGGGCGCCCGGGGGGCCGAAGCCGCACCCCCCGCGCTGGAGGCGCGATGACGATCAGCGGACCGGAGGCGAGCGAGCTCGCGGCGCCGAACGCGGTGCCACGCGACGCCGCCGAGAAGGTGCTGCGCTACCTCGTCTTCCACCGCTCCCTGCTCGGAGAGGCCGAGGACACGGGCGTCCTTCTCGAGCGCTACCTCACGCTCGTGCGGGACCTCAAGGAAGGGGTCCACATCGTCATCCCCGACCCGTTCCAGAAGGCGATGGCCCTTCTCTTCGAGCTCGTCATGGAGGAGGAGTTCGACCCGTGGGAGATCGACCTCGTGAAGTTCACCCAGTCGTACCTCGAGCGCGTGCGCGAGGACGGGGCCGTCAACTTCGCGATCGCCGGCCGGCTCGTCTACATGGCGTGGAGCATCCTCTACCTGCAGTCGGAGGTCGTGCTGAAGACCCGGGACGTCCCCGCCCCGGGAGATGGGCCGGACGCGGAGGGGCCCGCCGACGACGGCTATCTGCCGCTCCTCGAGACGCCCGAGGCGGTCGACGTCACCACCGCGGTCCTCGACGGCGCCGAGCCGCCGCCGCTGCTGGAGATGGTCCGCCACCCCGAGACCCGACCGGTCTCCCTGCTCGAGCTCGTCCGGGCATTCGGCGAGGCCGAGGCGGACGCCCGACATGCGATCCGGGTCCAGGAGCTACGGGAGCGGCTCCGCGAGGAGCAGCAGGCCCCGCCCGAGGTCCTTGTCCACGGCGACCTCCCCGAGCACGATCTCGTCGACACCTGGGAGGCCGCGCGGCGCCACCCGATCGGCGAAGCGTTCGCGCTCCTCGAGCTATGGAACCCGCTCAGCGGCCGCGAGCAGCTCGTGGCGCTGTTCCTCGCCGCGCTGTTCCTCGCCCGGGAGGGTTCGATCGAGCTGCGACAGTCCACGCTCGGCGAGTCGCCCGTGCTCCTCGTGCGGTCGCTCGACGCGCGTCCTGCGCCGGTCGCGGAGGCCTAGGCCATGCCCTCCAAGCTCGACGAGCTGGTCCTGCAGGTCGAGGCGGTCCTCTTCGCGGCGGGCCGACCGCTCAGCGTGAAGGAGGTCACGACCGCGCTGAACCTCGAGGACTACCGGCCCGTGCTCAAGGCGATCCGGACGCTCGAGCAGACCTACGCGAACCGCCAGTCGGCGCTCGAGGTGCGGCGGGTCGGCGATCGTTACGCGCTGCAGCTCGAGGAGCGGTTCGTCCCGACGGTCCACGCGGTCACGCCCGTCGAGATGGCCCCGCGGACCCTGCGGGCGCTCACGCTGATCGCCTACCACCAACCGATCCTCCAGAGCGTGCTGGTCCGCATGATCGGCGACGTCGCCTACGAGGAGGTCCAGCACCTGCGGGGCCTCGGCCTCGTCCGGACCGAACCGAAGGGATCGACCCTCGAGCTCACGACGACCCGCCGCTTCGCCGAGTACTTCGGCATCGCGTCGACCCGCCCCGAGGAGATCCGCCGATTCCTCGAGCAGAAGCTCGGGGTCGCGGCCCCCGAGGCGAGCGCGCCCGACGCGAGCGCGGCGGCCGCCCCCCCGCCCGACGCGGCCCCGCTCGCGCCGGCGCCGCCGAGCGCGCCGGCGGCCGAGGCCCCCCTCGCGGCGCCGGAAGCCAAGCCATCGCTCTGATCGGCCGCGGAGCACCGGCCCCGGCCCGGCGGCGTGCGGACTAGAACGCGCCGCACCGCGGACAGCGCACCGGCTCGGCCGGTCGCGGCGTGCCACAGTACGGGCACAGGAACGTCGCGTACGAGCCGGGCGGCGGTGGCACGGCCGCGAGCGAGCTTCCCGGCGCCGGTGGGGGAGGCGCGGCCCCGAACGGCGGCGGCGGGGGTGACCGCTCGCGACGGCCGGGACGGGCGAGGGCGATCACGAGGATCACCGCGACCGTGATCCCGATCCCGAAGATCAGGAACAGCTCCGTCCACGGGACCGGCGGGCTGGGGGCCGCCGCGGGAAGTCCGGGCGTCGGGCCCGTGTAGACGTAGTCGCGGATCGTCGCGTTCGCGTCGACGCGGTAGAGCGACGGGCCGAGCGGGACCCCCCAACCGGTCGTGGGGTCCCAGCCGGGGCCGGCCGAGAAAAAGTAGTTCGAGCCGTTCTCGACGTCGAGGTACGGGTCGGAGGGACCCGGATGGGCCCAGAAGTAGCTGCCGATGCGGTAGAGCTCGGGGTCGAGGAAGCCGAAGGCGTGGTGCGAGACCGCGATCTCGTCGGTAAGCAGGCCCGCGAACGCGGGGGCGGCGATGCTCGTCCCTTCGAGCACCTCGTAGTAGACGTTCCCTTCGGCATCGGCGTAGACGAAGGCGATCGTCGAGTTCCCCGGGAACGCGATGTCCGGCTCGGCCCGGTTCAGGGTGCCGACGCCTTGCTTGACGGTCGCATTGGCGATCGGCCACTGCGCCGCGGAGTGGAACTGCCAGTCCGGCTCGGGGTAGACCGTGCTGATCCCCCCCTCCGTGCCGGCGTAGGTCCCGGGCCCCCCGGTCGTGTCCCACCAGGTGTCGAGGGCGACGATGCCCGAGGCGTTCGCGTCGTACTCGATCGTCAGCGACGTCTCGTTGATCCAGCCCGCCGGGGCACCGCCGAGGTCGAGGGAGACGCCGCCGACCGCGACCGAGCCCGAGAGGTTGAACGCCGCGGAGGCGGGCCACAGCGGCCAGGGTCCGGCGCTGCGCATCGTCAGCTGGTTCGGCGCGTTGCCCTGATCGCCGCTGGCCGCGATCACCGTGACCCCCATCGCTGCCGCCTCCTCGAGCTCCTGGTCCCAGAGCGTGTCGTTGAGGTCCGCGATCCCGAACGAGCAGCTGATCGCGCCGAGCACCTGCGAGCCGTAGTCGTAGGCGAGCGCGCTCGCAAGGTCCTGGTCGAAGAACGACGCGACGTCGGCGTCGGTCTCGGCCGAGGCCAGCAGGCTGCCGGCGAAATAGAAGTTGTAGAGCCCCGCCCCCGGCGCGAGGCTGCCGGCCATCTCGAGGTCGAGCGCGTTCTCGATCGAGTCATCGGTCGTGTCGTTGATCGTGCCGAACGGTCCGGGTAGCGGCGGCGTCACCCCGCCGACGGTGACGGGCACCCCGACGAGCGGCGCGGCCCGAGAGACCGGCAGCCAGGCGGGAGCGAGGGTCGCGTTGAAGTACGTCTCGACGACGTTCGGGTCCCACGGCGGCGTGTTGACATTGTCGGTCTGGTTGTAACCGCTCGCGAGCAGCGTGGCGATGGCGAGCCCCGTCGGGAACGTGGCGTTGGCGATGCTCGAAACGTTGCCGGGCAGCAGCTCGTCCGCCCCGAAGGCGTTGGTGAAGTCGGAGCCGACGAAGAAGTTGAACCCCGTGTCGTTGTCGTGGGCGAACAGCCCGTCGCCGAGCCGTCCGACCGGCCCCCCGGACCGGATCGCGAGGTTATCGGTCGTCCGTGCGTCGGGCGCGTTGGTGAGCCCATCGATCCCCGAGACGAGCCCGCGCAGCCCGGTCGGCAGCTGCGGGGTGCCGACCGCTGTGTACACCGGGCCGCCCTCGGAGGGGAACTCGACCATGCGGACGCCGAACAGCGCGTCGACCTCCGCGACGCTCAACGTCGCGCTCACGGACAGACCGTCCGGCGCTACGCGGACCTGGGCGGCACCGGCTCCGGCGAGCGTGGCCGCCACCGACGCGGCGGCACTCGGCGACGGGGCGAACCGCGCTTCGAACTCCGCATGGGACAGGAACTGTCGGTACGCGCTCGACGCGGGATCCTCGACGGAACGCAGGAAGGCATCGAGGCCGGCGGGATCCGGGTAGGCGAGTGCGACGGTGATCTCGAGCGGCTCGCTGGCCGCCATGCTGCGGGCTTGGACGGACGGCGGAACGGCGACCGCGTCGGTGGTGAACCCGTTCGTCGCGGTCGGGTCCGGTGACGACGCTCGCCCGACGGTCGACGCCAAGCTGGTGGGAGAAAGTGCCACGACGACCGCGAGCGCCAGCACGACGGGCGCGAGGGGCAGACGCACGATGTCGTTACACCCGGTGCCCCTAATGATACCGACCGCCGCGCGGCACTCCGCCAACCCCTTTATCCCGCCTCGAGGTCCCGACCGAGATGGTCCCGGCCGACGGGCGCGACCCGAACTGCGTGTTCTGCGCGATCGTCGAAGGTCGCGCGCCGGCGTACAAGGTCTACGAGGACGAGGCGACCGTCGCCTTCCTCGACCTGTTCCCGTTCACGCGGGGCCATCTGCTCGTCGTGCCGAAGCGCCACGCCCCCCGGCTCACCGACTACGCGCCGGAGGACCAGGCGGCGCTCGTGCGCACGCTCTCGGTCATGTGCCGACGGGCCGAGCGGCTCACCGCCGACTACAACGTGGCGATGAACGCCGGCGCCCGGGCCGGCCAGATCGTGTTCCACCTCCACTTCCACGTCATCCCGCGCTATGGGGAGGCGAATCCCTTCCACCCCACCCAGCGTCATCGCATCCGCGAGGACGAGGCGGGCCAAGTCGTCGCGGAGCTGTCTCGCCCCTGAGCCCCCATGAGTCCCTCCCCCGTCCGGGCCCCGGCGGTCGCCGGCCAGTTCTACCCAGCCGACGGGGCCGAGCTCGCGCGCGCCGTCGAGACCTGCTTCCTCGACCCCCGCGGACCGGGAGCGCTCCCCCCCCGTCAGCGGGCCCCGGGCCGCACGCTGCGGGCGGCGGTGGTCCCCCACGCGGGGTACGAGTTCTCCGGAGCGATCGCGGCCCTCGCCTACTCGCTCGTCGCGGCGCAGCGGCCCCCGGCCACGGTGCTCGTGCTCGGGGTCGACCACTACCGCCTCGGCGCCGGGCCGTGCCTTTCGAATCGGGACTGGTTGACGCCGCTCGGACCGACGGCGTCCGACCACGATCTGGTGCGGGCGCTCGATCGACCGCCGCTGCGGATCGACGAGCGCGCCCACGCGCGCGAGCACTCGATCGAGGTCCAGCTCCCGTTCCTCGAGTACGTGCTGCCGCAACCCCGCTTCGTGGCGCTGCAGGTGCGCTTCGCTCCCTTCGACGACCTCCTGGAGACCGCCCGCGTCCTCCGCGACGCGATCGACGGACGGGACGTCCTCGTCCTCGCCTCGACGGACCTCTCGCACTACGTGCCGGCACGGACCGCCGAGCGCCTGGATCGCCTCGCGATCGACGCGATCCTCGCGCGGGACCCTCGGCTCCTCTACGACACGGTCGAGCGCAACGACATCTCCATGTGCGGCATCGCACCGACGACCGTGCTGCTCGCCGCGCTCGCGGACGAACCGCTCGAGGCGCGCCTGTTGCGCTGGGGGCATTCGGGCGAAGCGCAGCCGATGCGCGAGGTGGTCGGGTACGCCGCCGTCGCCCTCGAGTCCGCCCGCCCCCGGTCGCCGTCGGTTAAATAGCGCGTCCGACTCGCGGCCGCCGGCCCGGCCCACATGATCCTCTCCGACGTGAAGATCCGCGAGGAGATGCGCCGGGGTCGCATCGTGATCCGCCCGTTCCGGGCCGGCTCGCTCGGGACGAACTCCTACGACGTTCACCTCGGGCCGTACCTCGCGGTCTACGAGTCGGGGGCCCTGGACGCGCGGCGACCGAACCCGGTCCGCGAGTTCCGTATCCCGAAGGACGGGGTCGTCCTCGTTCCCGGCCAGCTCTACCTCGGGGTCACCGAGGAGTACACCGAGACCCACGGCTTCGTGCCGTTCCTCGAGGGAAAGTCGAGCGTGGGGCGCCTCGGGCTCGACATCCACTCCACGGCGGGCAAGGGCGACGAGGGGTTCTGCAACTACTGGACGCTCGAGATGAGCGTGAAGGTGCCCGTCCGCATCTACGCCGGCATGCCGATCGGCCAGTTGATCTACTTCGAGATCTCCGGACGCGTCCAGCACAGCTACTCCGGCAAGCGTTCGGCGAAGTACCGGGCGGTGTCGGCGCACCCGACGCCGTCGCGGATGTACCTCAACTTCCCGCGCCGGGCGCGGCGGTCGCCCTAGTCCCCGCGCGGCGGGCGTCCCACGAGGTAGAAGGCGGGCCGCGCCGGTCGCGCTCGGTCCCGCCGCCCGAGCGGGTCGAGCGCCTCGCCCTCGTCCTCCGCCACGATCGTCACCGCGCGGAAGCCGAAGCGGTGCGCGAGGTATCCCTCGGCCCGGCGAAGCACCTCGAGCTCCTCCACCGACGCCCCCGGCGCCGGTTCGGAGCGAAGCCCGGGCGCGACCCGCTCGACATAACGCGGGATCTGGGCGAGACGGGCGGCGAGCTCGGGATGTCCCTTCGCCCGCTCCATCACCGAGCGCACGCTCGGGCTGGCGCCGCGGGCCAGGTCCTCCCGCATCCATGCCTCGACGGTCGACTTCCACGGTGCGGCGACGAAGAAGACGACCTCACCGGGGGCCGCCGAGCCCCGCTCGCCGCCCGCGCGCAGCACGGCGCGCAGGTCGTCCTCGGTCCGCTCCACGAGGGCCTCACTGGCCTCGGCCGTCGGAGAGGGCGCGAAATCGTCCGCCGAGGGGAACGGCTCGACGGCCACGAGGCCGCCGAAGCGGCCGTCGCCGAGCTCCTCGGCGAGATGCGGGGCGAACGGAGCGAGGAGCCCGATCCAGGTCCTGCCGACCCGGTCGGTCATCGCGCCCGCGCTCCCTCCCCGCGCGTAGTACCGCCGGAGCGCGGCCGGCAGCGCCACGAACGCCTCCTCGGCGGCGGTCCGCAGATCCGCCGCGTCCAGCGACACGCGGACGCGCGCCACGATCCGGTGGAGGACCGACGAGAGCCACGCGTCGAGATCGGGAGGTCCCCGGCCGTCGCCCCGTGACTCCCGCACGAGGCGCTCCACGTCGGCCAGGCGGCCGGCGGCCGCCTCGACGTCCTCGGCGTCCCACTCGACATCGGAGGGACCGGCGGCGACGGTGATGTAGTACAGGCGCAGGGCGTCCGGGCCCCAACGCTCGAGCGCGTCGTCGATCGGCGGGATCGGCGTCCCCGTCCCGGACATTCCCTTCTTGGACAGCTTGGTCCCGGAGGCGCCGGTGATCCAGCCGTTGACGAAGATGCCGCGGGGTCCGAGCTCGGGGGGGAGCAGCTTGGCGTGCGTGAACAAAAAGACGGGGAAGTGCACGCTCTTGTGCTCCTTGCCGCCGAGGTTGATGTCGAGCGGGTACCAGTAGCCGAACTCCGCGCGCACCTCGGCGCGCAGCTCCGCCGGGACCGTCGGCTCGCCCGTACCGAGGCCGAGGAAGATCTCGTCGAAGAACGCGTCGGTGAGCTGGGCCGGCGTGAGACGGCCGGCGCTCACGAAGCGGCGCACCACGAAGTAGGCCATGTAGAAGGTCGAGTCCGCGATCGGCTCGACCACCCACGCGGGGTCGAAGGGGAGCGGCGTTCCGAGCCACGGCCCCTTGCGAGCGCACGGCCGGTCCTGGAACCAGTCCAGGATCCCGGGCAGCTCGCGCGCGTACTCCGTGGGCACCGTGGTCAGCCGCTCGAGGCTCGCTCGCGTCGCCGCCTTCCAGCCCGGGTCGCTGTAGCGGAGGAACCACTGGTCCGAGACCCGTCGGATGATGACCGCATGCCCGTTGCGGCAGATCACGGGCTTCGAGAACTCCTGGAGCTCGAAGGAGCGGCCCAGCGCCGCGAGCTCCCGGCTGACGCGATCGCGGGCGTCGCGCACGGGGACCCCGGCGAGGGGGGCCACCGTCATCCGTCCGCGCGCGTGCTCGAGGCGGTAGAGCCGCTCCGTGGCCTCGGCGAGGGCGGCGGCATCCGAAAGGCCCGTCGCGCCCGTCGCGCGGAGCGCCCGCTCGGCCGGCGTGCCCGGACCCTCGAGCAGGCGCTGTTCGGAGGCCGTGAAGGCCGCGTCGCCGGCGACCGCGATGAGGACCGGTGGGGGGAGCAGCCCGGCGCGCGCGCTCGGCGCCAGCGACACTAGCGCGGCCGCGTCCGCGGGCGAGTGGGCCGGCACGCTCATCACGACGCCGGTCCCGACCGCGGGATCTACGAGCGGGCTCTCGAGGATCGGCACATCGCGCTCCACGAACGGAACTCGGACCGTACGACCGAGGACCTCGCGGGCCGCGACGGTGTGTCCGACGTGCCCGCCGTGCTGCTCGACCAGCCGCTCGGCGCCGGGCCGAGCCAGCACGTACTCGTGGTCGCCACGGTGCCAGACGACGAGCTCCTCCTCGGGCGCGAGCCATAGGTTCGTGACGCCGTAGACCGTCTCGGGTCGGAGCGTGGCGGCGAGCAGCTCGCGCCCGTCGGCGAGCCGGAACGGCACGGTGACGAAACGCAGGGTCTCGGCGTCGCCGCCGCTCGAGAGGTCCGTCTCGGACGGATCGACCGCCACCGGCCCGCATACCGGACACACCGAGGCATAGTACGAGCCCTGCGCGAACGCGCCGCGCTCGCGCAACCGGCGCATCTGCCAGCGGACGAACGCCGCGTAGTCTTCGTCGATCGTCGTGACGAACGTGGCCTCGTCGAACAGCACCCCCATCCGGCGGAGCACGCGCCGGTACTCGTCGGAGAGGAAGCGGACCGCGGCCGCGGGATCGGCGAGGCCTGCGATCTCGCCATCGGTGAGTCCTCGCTCCGAAAGCTGCGCGATCGTCGCCGGGTCCCGGTCCTGAACTCGGTGGGCCCACGTGACCGCCGGGAGGCCCGAGGCGTGGACGCCGAACGGGAGCAGCACCGCGCGCCCGCGTGCACGATGGTAGCGGTGGAGCGCGTCGACGTACGCGTAGCCCCGAAGGTGTCCGAGGTGGAAGAAACCGCTCGAACCCGGGTAGGCGACGAGCGCGAAGAACTTCTCCCGGTTGGGGGCGCGCTGGCCGGTCGCGAGGCCCGCGTCGGCCCAGATGCGCTGCCAGTGCTGGGGCCGGCGGCCCTCCATCCGGCGGTTCGACACGTCCTCTCTATTTGAGCAGGACCGAGCGCCGGGGCGGCGGTCGGCCTCGCACGCGAAAGCGTAAACGTCCGCCGCGGGAACGGTGGAGCCGAGGGTCGACGTGCGAATCATCGAGGTCTTCCACTCGATCCAGGGCGAGGGTCCGCTCACCGGGGTGCGCACCTCGTTCGTGCGGACCGCTCGCTGCAACCTGCGTTGCAGCTGGTGCGACACCACCTACTCGTTTGGGCCGGGCCACGAGCGCTCGATCCCGTCGCTGCTACGCGAGATCGCGGGCCATCGCACCCGCTACGTGTGCCTGACCGGCGGGGAGCCGCTGCTCCAGACGGCGTCGGTCGAGCTCGTGCGCGCCCTTTCGAGCCAGGGCCTCACCACCGTGATCGAGACCGGAGGCTCGCTGGACGTACGACCGTACCTCGCCATCCCTCGGGTCGTGCTCAGCGTGGACGTGAAGTGCCCCGCGTCCCGGATGGAGGCCCACAACCGATGGGCGAACCTCCCGCTCCTGCGCCCGGGCGACGTGCTGAAGTTCGTGGTCGCGGACCGCCGGGACTACCTCTACGCGCGCCGCGTCCTCCGATCCCGGCCGTGCGCGGCGCAGGTCGTCTTCCAGCCGGTGTGGGGCACGGATGCCGGCCGGCTCGCCGACTGGGTGCTCGCGGACCGGCTCGACGCGCGGGTGATGCTCCAGGAGCACAAGGTGCTCTGGGGGGATGTCCCGGGACGGTAGTCCGGTCGGCCCGCCGGCACGCCCACGCATAGGCTAATGAGGCCGCTCCCCCCGTGCGGCGTCTTGGTCCATGTCGGTCGAACCGTCGGCGGCCCGAGCGGCGGCGGTCGGCGCGGACTCGCCGTTCGGCAAGGCCCGCGGCATGGTCTTCCCGCGGATCGTGCTCGCGGGCCACGGAGTGCTCAACGAGCTGGGGGCCGCCTGCCACCAGTTCGACTTCGCGGACACGGGCGCCGTCGTGACCGGCTCGACCACCGCGCTGCTCGCGGGGAACCGGGCCGTCGAGATCCTGCGCGCCGACGGCTTCCGGGCCGAGGCGGTCCTCGCGGGTGAGGCGACCGAGGCGGAGGTCGACCGGGTTGCCGCCGAGGTGCGCGCGAAAGGCGCCCGGTTCCTGATCGCCGCGGGCGGCGGCAGCAAGATCGACATCACCAAGGTCGTGGCCTACCGGCTCCGGATCCCGTTCGTGAGCCTCCCCACGTCGGCCGCGCACGACGGCATCTCCTCGCCGCGCGCGACGCTCCACGGCAGCGAGCGGACGACGAGCATCGAGGCGGCGGTGCCGATCGGGATCATCGCTGACACCGAGGTGATCGTCCGGGCGCCGTTCCGCCTGCTCGCTTCCGGCTGCGCGGACGTGATCTCGAACGTCACCGCGGTGCTCGACTGGCATCTCGCGGTGCGGCTCAAGGGCGAGGAGTTCTCGAGCACGGCGGCGACGCTCAGCGAGTACGCGGCCCGCGAGATCATGGACCACGCGAGTTCGATCAAGCCCGGGCTCGAGGAGTCGGTCTGGATCGCGATCCGTCCGATGATCGTCGCGGGGATCGCCATGAGCGTCGCGGGCTCGTCGCGCCCCTGCTCCGGTAGCGAGCACCTGTTCAGCCACGCGCTCGACCGCGTCGCCCAGCATCCGAGCCTGCACGGCGAGCAGTGCGGGGTCGGTGCGATCATGATGATGTACCTGCACGGCGGCGACTGGCAGCGCGTGCAGTCCGCGCTCCGAAGCGTCGGCGCGCCGATCACCGCGGACCAGCTCGGCGTGTCGGCCGACGAGGTGGTCAAAGCGCTCGTCCTCGCGCACACGCTGCGCCCCGAGCGCTACACGATCCTGGGCGACAACGGCCTCACCCGCGAGGCCGCCGAGCGGCTCGCGACGCGGACCGGGGTGATCGGTTGATGCCGGACATCACGCTGCTCGCGGTCGGGGAAGCGCGCGAGGGCTTCGAGTTCGTCTACCAGGGGGGCGGCCCGGTCTGCCGCACCTGCCCGTACCGGCACGCGTGCCTGACGCTCGACGTCGGACGTCGCTACGCGGTGTCGAAGGTCCGGGCCGTGACCCACCCCTGCGCGCTGCAGGAGTCGCCGGCCCACGTGGTCGAGGTTCGAGCGGTCCCGCGGGCGCTGCTCGTCGAGAGCCGGAGCGCGGTCGTCGGGAGCTCCGTCGAGGCGGCGCGCTACCCGTGCCGGCGCCTCGACTGCCCGAACTGGTGGGACTGCGCGGGTCCGACGCTGCCGTCGAAGCAGCGCTTCCGCATCGAGCGCGTCGAGCCCGAGCCAGCGGAGTGCCGGATCGGCCGAACCCTCAAACGGGTGGAAGCGGTCTAGGTCCCGCTGTGGGGCTGTGGGGTAGCTACGGACGCGAGGCCCGAACCTCCGTCCGCTCTACTGGTCCATCCTTCGGGCTTTGGGAGCCCGGGACCCCGATTCAAATTCGGGCAGCCCCAGGCGGCCGGACCCGCGCGCCGGCGCGCCCGTTAACTCCGTCGGGCGCTCGGGCGACGCCGGGGAGGCAGGTATCTCGCTGACCGTCAGCGCCGTCGTGATCGCGCACGATCCGGCCCGGCGGCCGCTGCTGGAGGCCGCGGTCGCCTCCGCGGCGGCGGCGGGCGCCGACGAGATCGTCGTGGTGCGCCCGTACGATGCCCCCCTCGGCCCCTGGGAGGGGCGCTACCGCGACGTCCGCACGTCCGCGAGCTCCACCGGCGGCAAGCACGCGGACGGCGTCGAGGCGGCCCGGGGGGACGTGGTGGCGCTGCTCGATGACGACGACACCTGGAAGCCGGAGAAGGTCGGCGTCGTTCGCGACCGCTTCGCGGCCCGCCGAGACCTCGTCCTGCTCAATCACGGCTACGACATCGTCGACGAGCACGACCGGTTCCTGCGAGCGGGCACGCCGTCGGGCGGCCGCTGGGCCCTCTCGTCGAATCTCGCCCTGCGCCGCGCCTGGGCCACTGCGCGGACGTCGCTCCTCCGGGCGGCGGGATGGCAGGCGGACGAGGTCTGGCTGCTCCTCGCCGACGTCGATGCGCCGAACGGGATCGAGGTCCTCGACCGCTCGCTGACCCGGTGGCGCTACCACGCCGGGAACATCTCGCGCTCGCACCGGACGAGCGAACGGGAGTTCCGGGCGCGGCACTCCGCCCTGTACGACCGCTGGGCCCAGGCGGAGGAGGCGATGCTGGCCTACGCGCGCCAGCGTGGCGTTCCCGACGGATCCCCGATCGCGGCGCTCCACCTCCGGCGCCGCTCCGAGTTCCGCTTCCTGTCGGCCCTCGAGCACGACCGCGCGCCCCGGGCGGCGGCCCGGACGTTCCTCGCCGAGGGGGAGGGCCAGCCGCCGTTGCGCCGCCTCGCGCGGCTCGCCCGCCTGTCTCCGGGGCTCGCCCGCTACCTGCTCTTCCGCTTCAATCGGTTCCACTGACGGGCCGACAACGGAATAAAGCGGGCCCCCGCTCCGAGGGGGCGATGGCCGCGCCGACCCCGCCGGTGGGGGAGCGACCCCGCTTCGCGCTCACGCTCACCGTGCGCAACAACGCGCCGACGATCGGGGCGAGCCTCGCGAGCCTCATGCCCGAGCTCGACGCCGGTGGCGAGCTCGCGATCGCGGACGCCGCCTCCACCGACGGCACGCTGGACGAGATCCGACGCGCGATCGGGAACGATCCGCGCGTCCACGTCCGGTCCGAGCCGTGCAATCGGGGGGAAGGTCGGAACCGAGCGGTCGCGCTCACGAGCGCGCCGATCATCGTCTCGCAGCTCGACGCCGACAACCGCTACGCGCCGTCGGTCCTTCGCAGCGCGGTCGCGGCGCTCGAGCGGACCCCGACGGCCGAGGTCCTGAACGCGATCGGGCTGTCCGACGCGAACCCGTCGTCGACCCGGTTCTTTGTTTGGCGCCGGGCGACGCTCGAGCGGCTCGGCGGCTATCCGCCGAGCCAGGTCGCCGAGGAGCTCGGGCTGATCCTGAAGGCCTACCGCGCCGGCCTGCACTTCCGGCGGTTCCCCGTGGACGCCATTGCCGTCGACCTCAAGGAGCGCCACGCTGGGCATGGCGCCACGCGCCCCTGGTGGCAGCGCGGTCGTGTGTCGATCCGAGCCGCCAAGAAGTTCGGTCTCCTCGGCTACCGGTACGCCGAGTTCGTCCGCTACCTGGCGATGACCCGGCGGACGACGCCTCGATTCCTGGCCGGGCTCGCGCTCAGCGCGGTGGGGTACGTCTCGCTCGCCGCGTCCGGCCGGGACGCTCGATTCCTCGACGATGGGCTCGGGGAGACCTCGGCAGATGTCGCGCGGGCCGTGGCCACGCCCGGTTGGCCCCGCACCCGCTAGCCCGGCGGCGGGAACGCTCAAGGCCCCGCCGGCGTCGTGGGAGTTCGTGCCGCCCTCCGAGACGAGCGCTTCCGAGGAGCGCGCGTCGGACCTGCGCGTCGAGGCGGCGATGCTCGAGTGCCCCAACTGCGGCCGTCCGACCCCGCACCGGATCCTCCGGGTCGACCGGACCTCGGCACCGCGACGGGGCCGGGTCCGAGGGATCGCGCGTTGCCGGAACTGCCGATTGACCCACCCGTTCGCGTCGGCCCCGGCCGAGCGCGCCGACGTGGAGCTGATCGTGTCGGACGGCGCGGTGAGCGAACGGTCCCGGCTGCCGCTGCCCCGACTCGCTCGGCTGACGGTGGGCGCGACCGTGCCCGTCGCGGGAGACCCGCTGACGGTGCGGCGGTTGGACGGCCCCGATGGCCGTTCCGTCCGCTCGGCGCGCGCCGCCGAGCTGCGAACGATCTGGGCGGTGCGCGATCGCGGTACGGTCGTGGCCGTCTCGATCGTCGAGGGACGTCGCACGCGCTCCGCGTCGCTGGCCCTTCCTCACGGGACGCTCCTCGGGATCGGCGATGCCCTCTCCGTGGACGACCGGCCGCACGCCATCGTGGCGCTGCGCGCAAACGGCCACACCTGGAAGCGCCTCGGCGATCGCTTCCGGGCGGAGGAGGTAGGTCGGGCCTACGTGCGCCGGACCGACAGGCCCCCCGCCGGTAGGAGCGCCTGGAGCCGGGGACGCGTCAGTCCGAGCTCGCGCGCGAGCGCGACCTCCGTCGGCTCGCGCTCCCGCTCCTCGCCCGGAACCAGCACGACACGCAGGCGTCCCCGGGCCCGCAGCGCCGCCGGCGGGGCGGCCGACCAGAGCTCCTCGCCGTCGTAGTCGATCGTCCCGATCCCGATCTCGAGGGGCAGGTCCCGCAACGGGTGCTTCGTTCCCGAGATCACCCAGGCGCCCCGCGCCACGAACTCGCCGCTCGCTGCGGTCTTCGACACCTGGTCGGGCTCGACCCAGAAGGCCGAGGCCGAGGCGAGACCCGCCCGCCACGCCTTCGAAAAGACGACCGCGAACTGTCCGGCCTCCTGCAGCGTCGCCTCCCCCACCGTCGCCCCGGCCGCCGCCGGGTGCTTCACGACGACGCTCGCGGCGCCGTGGAGGTCGGCATGCACATACCGGTCGCCGTCCTTGAGGTGCCGTCGGACGAGCGCGTCGTTCGAGGCGGCGTCCCGGCCCGCGACGACGACCGTCCCCTCCGAGCTCAGGAACCAGCGGAACCGCTCGAACCAGTGGGCGCGGCCGGCCCGGGGCGACACCGTGGAGCGGGCCGGGGGCCGGGCCACCCCCGGCGGCGCGGCGCGCCTCGCCTCCGTCTCCGCGAGCGCGGCCTGCGCGCCGGCGAGTTTCGCCTGGAGCCGCTTGGCCTCCTCGAACAGCTCGCGCGCCGACTCGCGGGGCGTGGCATCCGCGCGGAGGGGTACGGCGCGCCCGCCGAGGATCGCTTCGACGATCCGGCCCTCGTGCCGGTCGAGGCGAGCCCGCTCCAGCGCCGCCTCGGCCTGCGGATAGTGCGCCAGGACGGCGTTGGCCATCTCCTGGAGACCGCGGACCCCTTCGCCCAGGGTGGTGACCGCGGCCGACTGCTGCTCGAGGAGTCGGTCGAGCTCGCGCCGCCGACGCGCCGCCTCCGCTTCCGCCGGCGAGGGTGGCGCGACGACGAGCGACGAGAAGAACTCGTGCGCGGCGGCCGAGAAGGTCGGCCGCTCGACGACCTCGATGCCCGGGGTCCCGGACCAGCGCTGCGAGGCGTACGGGGTCGCGTCCACGGCGCTACCGTCCCGAGTGTAGAGGAAGCCACGCGGCCGGTCCCCGACCTCGTCGATGAGCCGGGCGAGGGCCGCGTGGATCCCGGGCGCCAGCGCGGCGGCTCGGGCCGACGCCGCCTCCGAGCCCACCGCGCCGGCGCGCGCGATCACCTCCTCGGCGACCGGCCCTCCGAGGGAGAGGCGCGCGGCCAGCGTGCTCGCGAGGTCCGTCCGCGATCGGGCGAGCTCACCGTCGAGCTCGCGGACCGCGAGCTTCCACGGGTCGAGGCGCGTCGGCGGGCGAGAGTACTCGCTGCCCACCCGGAGCTGGCGGTGGGCCCAGCGTCGGGTCTCGGCGACGGCCGCGATCCGCCCGCCGCGCGCGACGATCAGGTTCCCCTTGCCGAACATCTCGAGCGCGAGCACGTACGGATCCGGCTCGTCGGTCCGGCCGAGGGTGACCTCGAGGTAGCGCTCGCCGGCCGGATCCGCGACCGAGCGGAGCGACGCTCCCGAGAGGAGGCGACGCATCTCGCGCGCCAGCGGCGAGAGCTCGTCGCGGTGCTCGGGCGCGTCATCGAGGAGCGCCGCGAAGCGACCGGGCACGAGCTCGAGCTCCCGTCGCCCCTCGCCGGGGACCCGGAAGGCGAGCGACCACCCGCCGCTCGGAAGGTCGAACGCCTTGTCGACCCGGGCCCTCGGGACCGCCCGGAGCTCGCGGACGAGCGCGAGCGTGTCGAGCGAGGTGAACCGGTCCTTCGGGGTCGGCTCGCCGGCCATCGCCCGTTCCCTCCGCGCGCCGCCGACCCGGCGTCACTCCTTAAGGGTTCGGCGGGGTCCCCCGATCGGATGGCCGAAGCAGCGACGGGCGCGACGGCCTGGCGGAGCCGCGCTCGCGCGTTCGCGGACCGGGAGATCCGCCCGGTCGCGGCCGCGATCGATCGGGACGATCGGATCCCCGACGGGATGCTCGCCGCCCTGGCCCGGGAGCGCTTCGTCGGGCTCGGGATCCCGGGCCGATGGGACGGCGCGGGGGGCGACGTGCGCGCGACGGCGGCCGTGCTGGAGGAGCTAGCCCGCGCGAGCGCCGCGGTCGCGGTGACGCTCTCCGTTCACCTGGCGGTCTGCGCGCGGCCGATCCTCGATCACGGCTCCGACGCGCAGCGCGAGCGCTACCTGCGGCCGCTCGCCCGGGGGGAGCGCATCGGCGCATTCGCGCTCACCGAGCCGGGCGCGGGCTCGGATGCGGCCCACATCGCGACCCGGTACCGGCGCGACGATGGGGACTTCGTGCTGCGCGGCACGAAGATGTTCACCTCGAACGCGGTGAGCGCCGGCACGATCCTCCTGTTCGCCACGCACGATCCCGCGCTCGAGGGTCGCGGGATCTCCGCCTTCATCGTCGCGCCCGGGACCCCGGGCTTCTCGGTCTCCCAGCGCCTGGACAAGCTCGGCCTGCGGGGCAGCGAGACGACCGAGCTCGTGCTCGACGAGGTCCGCCTGCCGGGGGACGCCCTCCTCGGGTCGGAGGGCTCCGGGCTGAGGATCGCCCTCGGCGCGCTCGCCGGCGGCCGCGTGGGCATCGCAAGCTGCGCCCTCGGCGTCGCCGAGGCCGCCTTCGAGACGCTGCGCGACGCGGTCCGGGACGATCCGGTCGACTGGAAGCGGATCCGGCTCGCGCGGGCCTTCGCCGAGCTCTCCGGCGCCCGGGCGCTCGTCGCGCTCGCGGCCGAGCGCGCGGACGCCGGGGCCTCCTCGGTACCCGACGCCTCGGTGGCGAAGCTCGTCGCCTCCCGGGCCGCGGTGTCGATCGCGTCGGCCGGCGTCGAGATTGCCGGCCCGAGCGGTGCCCGGGCCGATGCCCCGGCCGGCCGCCTGTATCGCGACGCGCGGGTGTTCCCGATCGTCGAGGGGACCACCGAGATCCAGGAGCTCATCCTCGGGCGCGCGCTCGCCGGTCCCCCCGACGAACCAAACGATAACTAACGCGCCGGGCTCCTGGGCGCATGGCGCGCCGCCGCCGGCCCGAAGCCCCGTCGCCGGAGACCGGCGGACGAGCGTCGACCCTGGCGCCGATCGAGCTGGCCGCGCTCGACGAGGGCGTGCGATCGGTCCTGGAGGAGGACGGCGTCCGGGCGCTCTATCCGCCGCAGGCCGCGGCGCTGCCATCGGTCCTCGCCGGCGAGAGCGTGCTCCTTTCCTGCCCGACCGCGAGCGGGAAGTCGCTGGTCGCCTACCTCGCCCTCCTGCGGGCCGCCCGTGCCGGGCGCACCGGCCTCTACCTCGTCCCGCTGCGCGCGCTCGCCCACGAGAAGGCCGAGGAGCTCGCCCGCTTCGAGCGGCTCGGGCTCAAGGTGGGCCTCTCGATCGGCGACTTCGACCTGCCGGCGGAGAAGCTCGAACGGCTCGACGTGCTCGTCGCGACCAGCGAGAAGGCGGACGGACTGCTGCGACGCGGCAGTCCCTGGCTCGATCGCCTCGGGGTGGTCGTGGCCGACGAGGTGCACCTGATGCGCGACCCCGAGCGCGGCCCGACGCTCGAGGTCGGCCTGACGCGGCTGCGGCGCGCGTACCCCGACCTCCAGGTCGTGGCGCTGTCGGCGACCGTCGGCAACTCCGAGCAGGTCGCGGCGTGGCTGCGCGCGCGGCACATCGGCAGCGACTTCCGACCGGTGCCGCTGAAGCTCGGCGTCTACCACGACGGCCGGATCACCTTCACCGACCTATCGACGCGCGAGATACCGGGGAGCGGCGAGGCGGTCCCCCGGCTGGTGGGCTCGATCCTGGCCGAGGGCGGGCAGGCGCTCGTCTTCGTCAGCACCCGTCGCGCGAGCGAGCAGCTGGCGGAGGCGCTCGTTCCGACCGTCCGCTCCCGGCTCGCGCCCGAGGAGCGCGCGCGGGCCCGCGCGGCCGTCGAGGAGCTCGGCGAGTCGAGCGACGAAGAGACGGAGGGCATGCGCCGACTCGCCGCGCTCATGCCCCACGGGGTCGCCTACCACAACGCCTCGCTCACGAATCCGGAGCGCCGCGCGGTCGAGCGCGCGTTCCGGGACCGGGTGCTGAAGGTCCTCACCGCGACGCCGACGCTCGCCGCCGGCATCAACCTGCCAGCGCGCCGGGTCATCGTGCGCGACACGACCCGCTACGACGACCGCCTCGGCATGCAGGCCCCGATCCCCGCGACCGAGGTCCACCAGATGCTCGGCCGCGCCGGGCGGCCCCGCTTCGACGCGTACGGGGAGGCGCTGCTCCTCGCCCGGACGCCCGAGGACGAGGACCGCCTCCTCGACCGCTACCTCTCCGCCCCCCCCGAGGCGGTCGAGAGCCGACTCGCCGCCGAGCCGGCACTGCGGATGCACGTGCTCGCCCTCGTCGCGAGCGGCGCCGTCCGGGACGAGGCCGAGCTCGAATCGTTCTTCGCCTCGACGTTCTACGGCTACTGCCGGCCGCTGGACGAGCTAGAGGGCACCGTCGCGACCGTGCGGCGCTTCTTGGAGGAGAACGACTTCCTCGTGCGCGGGTCCGAACTCCGGGCCACCCCGTTCGGGGCGCTCACGAGCGAGCTGTACCTCGACCCGCTGAGCGCGCTCGTCCTGCGCCAGGTGCTCGAGCGCGCCCCGCTGGGGGTCGGCGCCTTCGCGCTCCTCTCGGCGATCGCCGCCACGCCCGACCTCCCTCCGCTCTTCCTGCGGACGGCCGAGGAGCCGGAGCTGCTCGGGCGTTACACCGACGAGGCGGAGGAACTGCTCGTCAAGCCGGAGGAGCCGCCGCTCGAGCTCGACCTCGAGAGCTACCTCGCGACCCTGAAGACCGCGAGCGTACTGGAGGCGTGGGTCAACGAGGTCCCGATCGTCGAGATCACCGAGCGCTTCGGCATCGGCGCCGGCGACCTCCGTTCGAAGGTCGAGGACGCCGAGTGGCTGGCGTTCGGCCTCGGGCGGCTCGCGAGCCGCTTCCAGCGCCGGCTCGCGCGGCCGATCGACGACCTGTCGCTGCGGATCCGCTACGGCGCGACCGAGGAGCTGCTCGACCTGGTCCGGCTGAAGGGCGTCGGCCGCGTGCGCGCGCGCCAGCTCTTCCGCGCGGGCTACCCCGACCGCGAGGCACTGCACCGGGCCCCGTTCGACCGCATCGAGCACGCGCTGCGCTCGGCCCATCTGGCGGAGATGGTGCTCAGCCAGCTTCGGCGTCCCGGGCCGTCGGCGCCGCCAGCGGCGGTCCCGGCGCCGGCGCGCCGCCCACCGGCGGCACGTCCCACGGTGCGCCCGCTCGAGGAATTCCCCGAGGATTCGGGCTGACGACCCACTCGTCGATCGGGGTCATCACCCGCACGAGCGAGCGGGTCCCCCCCAGGCCCCCCGTGCGGACCTCCCGCCGGACGTAGCCGGCCTGCTCGAGCCGAACGATACGCCGCCAGAGCGTCGTGGGCGGCAGCGGCGAGAGCCCGAGCGCCCGCGCGTAGCGCGCCTCGAGCCGGCGCACGTCGCCGACGACGGCCTCGGCCCCCCGAGCTGCGTCCTCGATCGCCCGCACGACGCTCGATTCGATCGAGATCGAGAGCAGGCGCCGCCGACCGGCCGGCGCGCGGGGACGCAGGGTAGGAGACGGTCCCAGAAGCGCCCGCCGCAGAAGATCGATCGCGCGGACCGCGCCGCCTCCCTCCTCGACCGCCCGGTGGACGAGTCGTCCCACGAGCTCGACCGGAGGTTCTCGCCCGAGGGCCCGCTCGGCCCGGTCGTCGACGATCGCCCGGAGCTCCTGCGTCGTATACGGTGACAGCGCGACGAACGGGGCGATCCTCCAGCGACCGGATAGCGCCCGCTCGGCCTGGGCGAGCGCGGACGGACTGCCCGCGAGGACGGTCCACAGCGGCGGCAGTCCGGATTCTCCCTCGGGGAGGAAGCGGTCGGGTTCGCCGAAGGCGCGCAGGATGGGCCCGAGCTCGGGCCCGCCGGAGTAGAGGTCGTCGAGCACGATGACCGTGGGCCGCCCCTCGCGCCGCAGCCGTCGCAGGAAGCCGGCCAGGATCTCCGCCACGGGAAAGCCGCGGCCGTCGAAGCCCTCGTCGAGGGCCGTGAGGAGCGCGCTCGCGACCCCGTGCGTGCCCCGGGCGCCCGCGACCCGCAGCGCGAGATAGCGCGGGGCGCGCGGTCCCCCGGACGCCCGGAGGCGTTCCGCGAGCTCCCGGGCCGCACGCCGGGCGCAGGCGCTGGTGCCCGACCCGCGCTCGCCGACCGCCGCCACCACCCACGGCGGGGGGGCCCGCGGGCTCGGCGGATCGAGGCGGCGCAGCAGCTCGGCGACCGCCCGCTCCCGGCCGAGCACTACGGGCGGCAGCCAGTCCCGGGCGAGTACCTCGGCATGCGCGACCGGCAGCATCCGGTGGCTGTATAACTCACGAATATAAGAATTCTAATAATCGCACCGTTCAGCCGCAAAAGCGCTATGCGAATCCCCCGCTGACACGAGCGATGGCCGCGCCGCAAGAGAGCCGGCCGCTCCGCCTCCTCTTCCGCAACCTATTGCTCGTCGTCCTGCTCGCGACGGGGATCTACCTGCTCTTCAGCGTCTTCAATGCGACGCTGCTCCACCGGCTGACAGGGCTGCAGATCCTCCTGCTCGAGGCGGGAGCGATCGTCCTGCTCGCCTACGCGGTCGCGAAAGCGTTCACGGGCGCCGCGAATGCGGTCATGCGACAACAGGGCCAGCTCGCGCACGGCGCGGCGGTCCGACTCTTCTTCAACATCCTCATCGGCATCGCCGCAGTCTTCGCGCTCGCCCACCTCGCCGGGGTCTCGATCGAGTCGATCTTCCTCGGGAGCGCCTTCGCCGGGATCGTCCTCGGCCTCGCGGCCCAGACGGTCCTGTCCAACGTCTTCGCGGGCCTCCTGCTCGTCGTGGCGAGCCCGTTCCGCCCGGGCGACCGGGTCGGGATCATCTCCTCGAGCTACGGGGCGTTCGCGCCGAGCTACCCGCACGAGCTCGTCTACCCCGCCTACGCCGGGACCGTCGAGGACATCGAGCTCATCTACACGGTCCTGCGCCTCGACACCGGCGGCGTCGCCAAGGTGCCGAACTCGGTCGTCCTGAGCGCGCTCACCGTCCTCCCCCGGCCGGATGTGCCCCGCGTGCACCGGGTCCGCATGACGTTCCCGCTCGCGGTCGACGTCCACCGCGTCGAGGCCGCGCTCGCCGACGTGCTTGCTGCTTTCCCCGACGACGCGGGGCGCCTTCCGCCCAAGCTCGAGGTGACCGACATCTCGGTGGCCAGCTGGGACGGGGTGATCCTCGTCGCCTCCCGCATCCAGGACGATGGGCTCGTGCGCGACCGCGTGATGCGTGCCGTGCTCGCCCGGCTGCCGTCGGCCGGCCCGCCGGCCTAGCGGCCCGACGCGGCTTTAAGTTCGTTCGCCGCTCGGGCCGCCCGAAAGCATGCCCTACCGGGTCACGCTCATCCCGGGCGACGGGATCGGTCCCGAGGTCACGGCGGCCGCCCTGAAGGTCGCGGAGTCGACCGGGGTCGGCTTCGACTGGGAGGTCGTCGAGGCGGGCGAGAAGGCGATCAAGCGGACGGGCAACCCGTTGCCCGACGCGGTCCTCGACTCGATCCGCAAGAACCGCCTCGCGCTCAAGGGGCCGATCACGACACCGATCGGCAGCGGGTTCCGCTCGGTGAACGTCGCGCTGCGCCAGCAGCTCGACCTGTTCGCGTCGGTCCGACCCGCGCGCGCCATCGCGGGTGAGGGCACCCGCTTTCCCGAGACCGATCTCATCGTCGTGCGCGAGGCGACGGAGGGACTGTACTCCGGCGTCGAGCACTGGGTCGACCGCGACCACAACGCGGCCGAGACGGTCAACATCATCACGCGCAAGGCGTCCGACCGGATCATCAAGTTCGCGTTCGAGCTCGCGCGTCGCCAACGGCGCAAGCGCGTGACCGCGGTCCACAAGGCGAACATCATGAAGACGACCGGGGCGCTCTTCCAGACCGCGTTCCGCGAGCTGGCGGTGAAGTACCCGGACATCCAGTCCGACGAGCGCCTGATCGACAACATGTGCATGCAGCTCGCCAAGAAGCCCGAGGACTACGACGTGCTGGTCACGACGAACCTCTTCGGCGACATCCTCAGCGACCTGACCGCCGGCCTCGCCGGCGGGCTCGGCGTGGCGCCGGGCGCCCTCTACGGCGACGAGCTCGCGGTCTTCGAGCCGGTCCACGGCTCGGCACCGAAGTACGCGGGCCTCGACAAGGCCGACCCGGTCGCGGAGATCCTGTGCGTCGAGCTGCTGCTGCGGCATGTGGGCGAGAGCGAGGCCGCCGACCGGGTCTTCCGCGCGGTCTGGGAGACGATCGCCGAGAAGAAGGTCGTCACCTACGACCTCGCGCTTCCCGGCTACACGCTACGACCGGTCCCGCCGTCGTCGTGCTCGGCGATGGCCGCCGAGATCGCCCGCAAGGTCCCCGAGGTCGACCTCGACGCGCCGCTCCCGCGCCCGGCGGCGGTCGCGGCGGGCGCGGACGGCCAGCTCGACTCCTGAGGCCCTAGTCGCCGACGACCTTCACGATCACGCGCTTGGGGCGCTCGCCGTCGAACTCGGCGTAGTAGACCTGCTCCCACGGCCCGAGATCGAGATCGCCACGGGTCACCGGCAGAACGACCTGGTGGCCGAGCAGTAGGTTCTCCAAGTGCGCGTTGCCGTTCGACTCGCCCGTCCGGTGGTGCTCGTAGTCGCCGGGGGGCGCGAGCCGGTCCGCCCAGGCTGCGATGTCCTTCAGCAGGCCGGACTCGGCGTCGTTCACGTACACGGCGGCGGTGATGTGCATCGACGAAACGAGCACGAGGCCGTCGTCGATGCCGCTCGAGCGCACGATCGCGCGAACGCGTTCGGTGATGTTGACGAACTCGCGGGGCGCCCGCGTATGCAGGACCAGGTACTCGGTCCGGCTCGGCACGCGCCGAAGACTCCGAGGACAGGTTTAAGGTCGCAGGACGACCCTCGACGGCCGAGGCGATCGTGGCGAGCCCCCGCGCCGTCCGCATCCCCCGCAGCCGCGGTGTCGCCGAGGCAGCGGGCGCGCCCGGTCCCGGGGTCGTGGCCTCCGAGGCCACCGTGCCGGCACCGGGCGCGGAGATTCGGCGGAACCGGGCGGGTCGACAGCGGGCGATCCGGATCGCGACGATCTACCTGCTCGCGCTCGTCGCGCTGTACCTGTTCTTCGTGGGCCTCGACCGGATCGCGCCGGGCGGCTCCAGCGCGACCGCGGCGACCGGGCTGCTCTACTTCAGCGCGATCGCCGCGGGCCTCGCGCTCGCGGGCCTGTACGTGACGCTGTCGCCGGCGCCGCGGACGATCGAGGTTTCGGCGTCCGCCGTGACCGTCGTCGAGTGGACCGGGCGGCGCCGGGAGTTCCCGCCGCTGGAGAACCTGCGCGTCGCCGTGCGGCGACGATTCCCGCCGAGCTTCCTCGCCTCCGAACCGGTCGAGGCGGTCGAGCTCACGGTGGGCCGGCGCCAATTCACCTACCAGGTCGCTGAGGGGCTCCTGTCGACCGGCCGCTAGGCCGCGCCGACCACGCGATTCACTCGAGCAGGTCTTCGAGCTCGCTCGCGACCAGCGTCAGCAGCTGGTCCAGCGATCGGTTCTTGAGCTCGGTGATCTGGCCGCCGTCGGTCTCGAGCCGGGCCATGAACTCGTCGCCATCGCGGACGAACGACAGGGACAGGACGTGCACGCGGCCGAGCGGGCGCGCGGGCGTCGGGGTCTCCGCGGTCGCCTTGGGCGCGCTCGGGGCCTTCGGGGCCGGGCGGGGCCTCACCGGGGCGCGCGCCGGGGCGGGCCGATGGGCCGGTCGCTTCGCCGCCGGCTGGGGCCGGGCGGGCCGGGCCTTCGCCTTCGTCTTCTGACGGCGGGACGACGGCATCGCTCGGCGCCTCGAAGCGGGCGCACCAAGCCCCCCTATTTATGAGTATGGTCGCCGAGAGCGGTCGCCGGTCGCCGCCGGCGACGCTGGAGCGACAGGTATAGGTCGGACCGCCGCTCCGGACGGGCCGATGAACGGCGCCGGCCGGGGCGCGGAGGCGACGGGCGAGGGCCCGCGCGCCGAACCCGCGCTGCGCCCCGAGACCGCTCTGCTGCTCGCCGGACTCGCGCTGATCCTCGTCTTTCTCGCGCTGGAGCCGTTCCTGTCCTATGCCCTGTTCGGCTCCGACACCGGCGAGTACTACGGGCTCACCGCGGCGCTCGTCGCGAGCGGTCACGTGCCGACCGGGGCCGCCTACGGGGGCTGGGGGACCGCCTACCCCGACTTCCCCGGCATCTTCGTGCTCAGCGGCGCGGGGTCCGGCGCCCTCGGCCTGAGCCCGTTCACGGCGCTGACCACGATCGTGCCGGTGGTCGCGGTGCTGTCGGTACTCCCGCTCTTCCTGCTGTTCCGCCGGCTCTACCCGCACGACGGGGTCGCGCTGCTGGCGGCGGCGGTCGCTTCCCTCGCGATGCCGCGCCTGTTCTCGATCGCGCACCCGGCCCCGCTCGCGCTCGGCGACTTCCTCGCCGTCGCGGCGATGTGGATCTTCCTCGAGACGCGTCGGGATGTCCGCTGGTACCTGCCGCTCGCCCTGGTCTCGGGCGCTCTCATCGTCACCCACCACCTGTCGACGTATTTCTTCGCGGTCGGGGCGCTCGGCGGTCTCGTCCTCCTGGAACTGTGGCGACCGGCCCTGTGGAGCCGCCGGTTCCCAACGCGCGAGTTCGTCTACCTCGGCGCGCTCGCGACCGCCACGTTCGCGTTCTGGTGCTTCGGCACCGTCGAGTTCGTCGCGAAGGTGATCGATCCGATCTTTCCGCATCCGCCCGCGGTCGCCGTCGTGTTCGCGCTCCTCGAAGCGGGCGCGCTGAGCGCGCTCGTCCTCCTCGGGCTGCTCCTGCGATGGCGCCGCGCGCGCTTCCGCCCGACGCGGGCCTGGGTCCGCCGGCCCAGCGACCCTAGCGTCCTGCGCGACGCCCTGCTGATCGCGGTCGGCGTCTTCGGCGGGATCGCGGCCCTGCTCGTGGTCCCGATCCCGGGCACCACCCAGACGACGAGCGCCGCGGCGATCCTGTGGTTCTCCCCGCTCCTCGCGCTCGTCGTGTTCACGACCGGGACCCGGCGCGCGACGCGGACCGCCCGCCTGGGGCCCCTCGGCCTGACCTGGCTCGGCACGATCGCGCTCAGCGCGATCGCGACGCTGGGCGCGGGCGTGGTCTTCGGGACCGCGGGCAGCAGCCTGGCGGCCGCGATCCCTCCGTCGCGCCATGCGGAGTACCTCTTCCTGCCCCTCGGGCTCCTCATCGCCGTCGGGGCGGCCCGATTGCTCGCCCGGCTCGGCGACCGCGCCGGCCGCCGGGCGTTCGTCGCCGGGGCGATCGGGCTGGTCGCGATCCTGGGCGCCAACGCCGCGATCGTGTACCCACCGCAGTCCGACCTCGGCGGGTTCGAGGAGGGATTGACCCACGCGGACGCCGGCATCTGGTCCTGGATCGGGATCGCGGAGCCGCCGACCTCCGTCGTCGCGAGCGACCACCGGCTCAGCTCGATGATCTTCGGCTTCGACGGGAACCCCGCCACGTGGGACTCGACGCCCGCGCTCTTCACGGGATCGAACTGGTCGAACGCGCGGGCCGAGCTGCTGTCGTCGGGGGCCCCCTACGTCCACCACCCGATCGACCTGGTCGCCGTCGATTCGGTCATGTACGGCGGCGTCGCCCTCGATCCGAGCTCCGCGGCGCTTCCGCTGAGCGCCGCGGCGATCGCCTGGCTGGGCGGGATGCCGTTCGTCCCGCTCTACGAGAGCGGAGCAAACGACGTCTATCTCGTCGACGCGAGCGCGCTGTCGGCGTAGCGCGCGATCGAGCCGTCCCGGGCCCAG
The DNA here is from genome assembly GCA_035622275.1 of Thermoplasmata archaeon. Lineage (NCBI taxonomy): Archaea > Methanobacteriati > Thermoplasmatota > Thermoplasmata > Thermoplasmata archaeon. Next base: position 189,744 of record DASPVQ010000020.1, read on the forward strand.
GCGTCGATCGGGACGGGGCTCTCGGCCGCGAGGTCCGCGAGGATCCGACGGGCCCAATCGAGCTTCGCGAGCTTGCGCCGGCGCGCAGCCGGATCCGGCTCCTCGACGGAGCCGAAGTCGAAGCCCCAGAGCAGGACTCGCCGGGCCCCCACGTGCTCGGCGAGGTAGGCGGCCCGGTCCCCGTCCGTGAATCCGCCGACGTCGAACAGACCGGCGCGCGGCGGCCCCGACCAGCTGCCGGCGAGCTCGCCGGGGAACTGGGGGACCCACTGCTCCAGGGCGGGCCGGTTGTCGCCGTGCGCGTGCACGACCACGAGGCTGCCCCGCCGGTTGGCCGCCACCTCGGCGGCGACCGGCCCGTCCAGGTCGGACGCGATCACGGACGGCACGAGCCCGGCATCGAGGCAGGTCGCCGCGGCGCCGTCGGCGGCCACCACCACCGGCCCCGCCGCGTCCGCGGGCAGCCGCCACAGCGGCGGCGGCCCCGCACCCGGGGCGAGGCCGACGACGACGACCTCCCGCCCGCGCAGGCGCCGGGCGACGCGCTCGAGCGGCTCGGCGCGGGCCGCGGCCGGCAACAGGTCGACGAGGCGCTCGGCCGCCCGCTCCTCGGCATCCAGCGGGAAGCCGAACGCCTGCCGGAGGCGCTCGTACTGCGGCGCCCAGCGCGCGTACTCCACTTTGCGCCGAAAGTCCGGCGGACGCTTTATAATGGAGCCCCTGCTCATCGGCCGATAGGGTTACCGCCGTGATGCGACCGCTCGCTCAGGAGATCCTGTCCCACCTGCCCGGAGACTCGAGGCGCGCCTCCGAGGCCCCTCCGCCCCCGTCGAGCGACGACGCCGAGCTCGAGGCGGTGCTGGCGTCGCTGAAGACGAACATCAAGGTCGTCGGGTGCGGCGGTGGCGGCTGCAACACGATCAACCGGCTCGCCGAGGAGGGCCTCGCGGGCGCGGACATGGTCGCCTGCAACACCGACGCCCAGCACCTGCTCACGATCCACGCGCCGAAGAAGATCCTGCTCGGCCGGCGCCTCACGCGCGGCCTCGGCGCCGGGGCGCTGCCGCAGGTCGGCGAGCAGGCGGCGCGGGAGGCGGAGGAGGAGATCAAGAAGGCGCTGCAGAACTCCGACATGGTGTTCATCACCCTCGGGCTCGGCGGCGGTACGGGGACCGGCTCGGCCCCGGTCGTCGCGCAGGCCGCCAAGGACGCGAACGGCGGCAACCCGCTGACGATCGCGGTCTGCACGCTCCCGTTCGCCTCGGAGGGCCTCGTGCGCGCCGAGAACGCGATGTGGGGGCTCGAGCGCCTGCGCTCGACGATCGACACCGTGATCACGATCCCGAACGACCGGCTCCTGGAGCTCGTGCCGCGCCTCCCGATCCAGACGGCGTTCAAGGTCGCCGACTCCGTCCTCGCGCGCGCGATCCGGGGGATCACCGAGATCATCACGCGGCCGGGGCTCGTCAACCTCGACTTCAACGACCTGCGCACGATCATGAAGGGCGGCGGGGTCGCCCTGATCGGCATCGGCGAGTCCGAGAGCGACAACCGCGCCGAGGACGCGGTGCTCGAGGCGATCAACTCCCCGCTCCTCCACGTCGACATCGCCGGCGCGACCGGCGCGCTGATCAACGTCACCGGCGGGCCCGACATGACCGTGAGCGAGGCGCAGAAGGCCGCGGAGGTCGTCCAGAAGGCGATCAGCCCCACCGCACGGATTATCTGGGGTGCGGCCGTCGATCCCACGATGCAGAGCACGATCCGGGTGATGCTGGTGGTGACCGGTGTTAAATCCCCCCAGATTTTCGGCACGACCTCGTCGGGGAAGGGACCGGTGAGGCCCTCCGGGCCGGACCTCGACGTCGTGCGGTAGGGAACCCCCATGGCCTTCCTCGATCGGGCGCGGCGCGCGCAGGAGTCGTTCGACGGGCGACTGCGCACCTTCGGGCACGGCCGCTACGGGCGGATCCTGCGCATGGCCCGCCGGCCGACCTCCGAGGAGTACGTCAAGGTCCTGGAGGTGACCTGGCTCGGCGCGGTGCTGATCGGCCTCACGGGCTTCGCGCTCTACATCTTCTTCTCCCAGGTCGGCCCCTGGCTGTGGGTAAACGTATTCTCGGGGCTCTAGGTTCGCCGCCGGCCCCACGGACCCCATGACCGACCCTTCGGACGACGACGACGGCATCGGCCTACTCTCCGGTGGGCCGACGGACGCGCCGCCCAAGCCGGTCCCCGCGGTGAGCGCGCCCGCACCGGCACCGCCCGCGGCGAGCGTCCCAACCCCTCCGAAACCCGAGGTGACGAGCTTCCTTTCCCTCAAGGCGGCGGACGACACGGCGCGGGAGGTCACGGCCGGCACCGTGACGACGCTCTCGGCCGTGCTCTCCAGCCGTGCCGGCGAGTCCCTCACCGTCCCGCTCGGGATCGAGGTCGCGTACACCTCCACCTACCCCGGCGAGGGCGCGGAGTGGCCCGTGCGCTGGACGCCGCCCGGCAAGAAGACGAGCGTGGAGCTGTTCGCCCGCAAGGTGACGTCGCCCGTCGCGATCGCGGCCGGCACCGGCGTCCCCCTCTCGTTCGAGATCACCGCGCCGGTCGGCGTGCGTTACGGGGACCGGGTCGAGGTCCGCCTTTCCGTCGCCGACCCGGACGGCGGCACGCCCGTCCGCCTCACGCTCGCGTCGGTGGCCCGCCAGGCGGTGCTCGCGATCAAGACCTCCCGCGGGTACGAGCGCGAGGTCGCCGACACGCTCTTCGCGCGGAACGACGACAAGCCGGACGTCGTCTTCGCGCTGCTCGTGCCGAGCGCCCTGCGCGGCTACGTCTTCGCCGAGGGGATGAGCTTCGAGGGCGTCCGGGAGATGCTCAAGGGGATCCGCAAGGCGCGCGGCCTCGTCGAGGGCGAGACGACCCTGAAGGAGGTCGAGCCGCTCCTCGTGCCCAAGATCACGGTCGAAGGGTTCGTCGAGGGGGCCATCGTCGAGCTCATTAGCGGGCCGTTCAAGGGCGAGAAGGCCCGCGTCAAGAAGATCGACCAGACCAAGGAGGAGATCACGGTGGAGCTGATCGAGGCCGTCGTGCCGATCCCCGTCACGGTCCGCGGCGACCACGTCCGGATGCTCGAAAAGGGAGGCGGCAAGAGTGGCGGTTGAGGTGAGCGTCCTGGTCGAGGGCGGCAAGGCGGCGGCCGGCGCGACGCTCGGCAGCGCCCTCGGGCCGCTCGGGGTCAACGTGGGCCAGGTCGTCGCGAAGATCAACGAGGAGACCCGCCAGTTCGCCGGCATGCGGGTGCCGGTGGTCATCCGCGTCGACCCGGGGACCCGCGCCTTCACGCTCGTCGTCGGCCGGCCGCCGGTCGCGGCGCTGCTGCTCAAGGAGGCCGGCAAGGAGAAGGGCTCGGGCAAGCCCAAGGGCGAGGTGATCGGCGACGTCAGCCTCGCCGCGGTGCAGCGGATCGCGGACGCGAAGGGGGACGACCTGTTCGGCCGGTCGATCGAGGAGCGGATGAACCAGGTCATCGGCACGTGCGTCTCGCTCGGTCTCACGGTCGGGGGCGAGGACCCGCGCACGCTGCTGAAGACCCGCGTCGCCGCCCGGGGCGCCCGATGATGGCCGGCGCGCCGGGGCAGCCGCCGGACCTCGCGAACGCCGAGATCGTCGACTACGAGACCGTCGGGGGGGACGGCAAGCTGCGCCTGAAGCTCAAGGACGGATCGATCGTCGAGATCCGTCTCGAGATCATGAACATCCTGCGGGCCGGCAACGACCCCAACACCGGTCTCCCCGCCTACGTGGTCCAGTCCGCTCCGCTGGTGCGCCTGGTCGAGTGCCCCAAGGAGCTGCGCAAGCCGCCGCTCCGCCCGGGCGCGAAGGACCCGAAGGCGATCGCGGGCTTCGGCTAGGCGGCCGCCCGCCTCAGCGCCCCCGGCGCGCCGGCAGGTAGCGCGCGGCCGCCTCGTCCGCCTCCTCGTCGGACGGAGGCGCGATGGCGGCGCCCGCCCGGGCGGCGGTCCGCAGCGACGCCTCCAGCGCCTTGACGCGGAGCGTGAGCAGCCGGTTGTCGTTGAAGTATCGCTCGGCCATGACCGTGAGACGCGCCCGCTCGCGCGCGCAGTCCACGAGGTCCCGGGCGAGCGAGCGCCACCGGTCCGCGTCCCGATCCGACCCCGGGTGCGTCGGATCGCCCGGCGCGGGCAACAGTGCGAGCACGGTGCCCAGCCACATCCAGAGACCTTCCGCGCCGACCTCCCGCACGTCGATCCACGGCGCGAGCCGGCGACCCAGATCCTCCGGCAGCGAGAGATCGGGGGGTCGGTCGGCGGTTCGCTTCGTGCGACCGGCGGTAGGCTCGACCACGTTCCTGCCTCCCAGGGGTCATCGGCAGCGTGCTGCGGTTCCCGCTCGCGTGGCGCGGGCGGAGGCTGACCCCACAGCCGAGAACGCGAACCTCACCGGGTATAAGGCGCCGCTCCGGTGCCCGGCGGCGCCGGGGGTCCGCGCCGCGGGGAGGGGCGGGGGACCAACGGGGGCTCTGGGCGAAGGGCTCGAGTCGGGCTTCCCTCCGCCCGCTCCTCGGCCGGACCGTCCCCGGGCGCGGCGTCTCACGGATGCGGGGAAAAGCCTATACCCCCCGGGTAGAGACCCCGCCGTGGTCGACCTTCAGGAGACTCCGGCGGTGCCGCCGACCGACTATGGGGGAGACGATCGCGCCGGCTGCTTCGTCGCCTCCGGGCTCCTGATCTTCCTCGGCTGGGGCCTGGGCGTCTTCCTCAACGTCACCCTCCACATGTTGGCCGCCGCGAGCGGCACGATCGTCGCCGGCATCTGGTTCGGCCCGACCCTCGGGACGTACGCCTGGGCGGCCGTGGGCTTCGGGATCCTGACAGGCGGGATCGGCGTCGGCCTCCTGTTCGTCGCGCGAGCGACCCCGAAGGGGCGCCTCGTGCTGCCGGGCACCGACTACTGAACGCGGCCGACGCGGGCGTGCGCGCGGGCCGACAGGCGCCGGGACGGCGGCACCCGGGCGGCCACCGGGCTCTTCGCGTTGCGCTGGCCCGTCTGGCAGTCCGAGCACATCCGCTCCTCGCTGTCGAGGCACGCGCGGCAAAACGTGCGTCCGCACACGGTGCATCCCAGCGAGGCGGGGGCTCCGCATCGCGCACACTGGCCGACGAGCACGCTCAGTTCCCTCCCGGTGAGGAACTACGGCCGTGCCAACACGGTGCTGGCCTTAAGCCCTTCGACGAAGCCGTCCGCGAACGTCGCCTTCGTCACGTACCGGGCGGCCCGGCGCGCCCGCGCGCTCGCCGAAGCGAAGCTCACTCCGAATCCCGCGGCCCGCAGCATCTCGACGTCGTTGTCCCCGTCGCCGAGTACGACGCAGTCCGCGAGCGATAGGCCGAGCGGCGCGAGCGCCCGCTCGAGCGCGATCCGCTTCCCCGTGCCCCGCTGCATCAGGTGGATCGCGTAGCCGGTCGACTCGACGCGCACCCCCCGGCGCCCGAGCGCCCGGCGGATGCGCGCGACCGGCACGGTCGGTTCGATCGCCACTTCGCTCTCCCGCCAGCGATCCGTGAACAGGCGCCGGACCGGCAGCCCGGCCGCCCGCAGGGCGCGGAACGCGGCGAGCGCCGGCCGGCGGTCGGCGAGGCGCTCCACGCGCTCGTGCCCGGCCTCCCGGCGGAAGAGGATCCCGCCGTTCTCCGCCACGATCGGACCCGAGAGGCCGAGCGAGCGGTGGAGCGCGAGCGCGATCGGCAGCACGTTTCCCGTCGCGAGCACGACCGGGATCCCCGCTCGCTCCAGGCGACGCACCCAGCGGATCGCCCCGGGGTCGAGGCGACGCTCCGGGTCGGTCAGGGTGCCGTCGACGTCGGTCACCACGGCACGGAGTCGGCTCGGGCGGCGCCCGCGTTCGCGCGGGAGGTTCACGGAGCGGGTTCCCCGACGGCGCGATCGATCGCGAGCCGGAGCACCTGGGCGACCTCTTGGCCGTCGCGGCGACCGCGCACCTCCCGCATCACGTCGCCCATGAGGGGGGAGAACGCGTCGCGCCCGCGGTCGTGCACGAGGGAGGCGTTCGTCGCCACCACCCGGTCGATCAGCGCCGCGAGGTCCTCGGCGCTGAAGCCCGCGAGCCCGGCCCGCGTGACGGCCGCCTCAACGCTCGGGGCCCCGCGCGCCAGCTCCGCGAGCACCCGGGGGATCCCTTCCTTGGCGAACCGACCGTCGCGCGCGCCCGCGAGGATCTCGCCGAGGACGCGGACGCCCGGCTCGAACTCTGCCGCGCCCTCCTCGCGGGGGACCGCGGGGAGGTCCTGGATCAGCAAGCGCGCGACCAGGGCCGGGGTATGTCCCTTTCCGACCAGCTCCTCCAGGGCTGCTATGTGGTCCCCGGCCACGAGCTGGCGGACGACCTCGGGGGCGAGCCGTGTCTCGCGCGCGAGCCGCTCGCGCAGCGCGCCGGGCCGTTCGGGGAGCGCCTCGCCGAGGCGAGCGAGGTGCTCGGCCGTGACCGCGATCGGTGCGATGTCGGTCTCGGGGTACATCCGATCGCGTCCGGGCAACGGCCGCGAGTAGCGGGTCCGCCCGTCGGGCAGCGGGTCCCGGGTCTCCCCGGGGATGCCCTCGAGCGCCGCCGCCGCTCGGGCGGCAACGCGGCGGAGCGCCTCCTCCGCTCGGGACCGCTGCGGATCCGCGACCAGGACGAAGGCGTCGTCGCGCCCGAGGCCGAGCGACTCCCGCAGGCTCGCCACGGTCGCCTCGTCGAGCCCGTAGCCGGGCAGCTCGTCCGAGTGGAGCAGCCCTTTGAGACCCGCCGCTCGGGCCTGGTCGGCGAGCTCGCGGCCCAGCCGTTCCTCGCTGCGTCCGGGGGCCGCGAGGAGACCCGCGAAGCCGGGGAGCCGCAGGGCGAGGACGGGACCGCCCCGGCGGGCGGGGGCCGATAGCGGGCCGGTCGTCGGCGCTCGGATCCGCTCGCTCACGTCAGCCACCTCAGAGGCCGGGGCGCGAGCCGAGCGTCGCCGCAGCTCGTCCCGCACCGCGAGCAGGGTCTCCTGGCGGGCGACCTCCCGCTCGACGTACTCCTGGATCTTCCGTAGTTCCTGGACCCCCTTGATCTCGATGCGCTGGCCTCCCTCCGCGGAGACGTTGAGGTCCTCGCGGATCGATCCGATCCCGCGGCGCGTACGACGGGTCGAGCGCAGCAGCGCCCCCAGCTCTTCCGCGACCTCTCGCGCCTGGGCACCGCTCCCGATCTCGGGTCCCGTCGCGATCTCGACGAGCGGTATCCCGAGGCGATCGAGTCGGTACGTGACCTCGGTCGCCGACTCCTTGACCTTGCGGGCGGCGTCCTCCTCGAGGCAGATCGAGAGGATCGACACCGAGCGGCCGCCGACCTCGAGCCGCCCGTCGACGGCGACGAGCGCGGTCCGCTGGAAGCCGCTCGTGTTCGAGCCGTCCACCACGATCTTGCGCATCACCTCGATCTCGTCCACCGGACGGGCGTCGAGCAGGAGCGCGAGCGTCAGGGCGACGTCGAGCGCGGCCGGGTTCAGGGGATGGGGCGGCTCCTCGTCCATCTCGACCAGGCAGCTCGCCGGCGAGACCTCGTAGCGATAGGCGAGACCCCGCGCCGCCTGGAACTCGGTCGCCGCGTCCACGCGGGTCTCCTCCCCGCGGGCCGGACGCAGCCGGCGCACGAACACGCCGCGGACCTCCTCGGAGAGCTCGCTCGGGCACGAGCAGAACAGCTTGCCGACATCGAGCTGCTGGTGAACTTCGAGGCCGGCCCTCACGGTCGCGCCTCGGCCGGATGCCGCCAGCGGAACTCGCCGGCGACGTCCGAGAGCATCAGCGCCTCGACCGCCCGCGGGTCCGTCGCGTGACCGAGCGCCCAGAGGAGCTTCGCGTACGCGGTCTCGGGCATGAGGTCGCCGAGGTAGAGCACCCCGGCGCGCTGGAGCTCGCGGCCGGTCGCGTAGACGAACGGGTCGACGTTGCCCGCGAGGCACTGCGTGGTCATCGCCACCACGCTCCCGCGCCCGATCGCCTCGCGGATCCAGGGCAGGTGGGCGGCGCCGACGTGACCGAGGCCGGTACCGGAGAGGATCACGCCGCGGAGCCCTGCGGCGAACGCGGCCGCGCGCTCGGGCGATAGGCCCGGGTAGGACCAGAGAAGGCCCCCCCGATCGTCCAGCGGTCCGTCGACCCGAGCTGGGCCCGTCGCGGCCGCCCTCGGCGCCCGGTCCCAGTGCAGTCCGCGGGCGTCGAGCGCGCCCAGGGGCGTGGCGTTGCGGCTCTCGAACGCGTCGCGCCGGCTCGAATGCATCTTGCGTACGTCGCTCGCGCGGTGGATCGCGAATCGCTCGTCGCTCGAGCCCGCGTGCATCACCACGACGACCTCGCCGAAGCCGCCGTCGCGGGCCACACGCACCGCGGCCGCCAGGTTGGACGGGCCGTCCGAGGAAGGGCGGTCGGGGGACCGCTGCGCGCCCACCACCACGACGGGACCGGGAAGGTCGGCGAGCAGGAACCCGAGCGCCGCGGCCGTGAACGAGAGCGTGTCGGTGCCGTGCGCGATCACCACACCGCGCGCGCCGTCCCGGAACTCCGCCGCCACCCGCTCGGCGAGCCGCAGCCAGTCGGCCGGAACGATGTCCTCGCTCAATCGGTCGAGGACCGGAACGATCCGGACCCGCCCGCCCTGCCGCAACTCCGGGTAGAACGACAGGATCTCCGACTCGTCGCGCACCGGGCGGACCCCGCCGGTCTCGTAATCGATGCGCGAGGCGATCGTGCCGCCGGTGGTCAGCAGCGAAACGCTCGGGCCGTCCCGGACCGTCGAGCCCGTCGGAGCGACCGGCGCCGGTCCGCGCATCGCCGGCGCGTCCGCCGCCCGCAGCCGGCGGAATCGCGAGCCCCGCTCGACCCGAACGCCGACGTTGTAGCCGGACGCGAGCTTGAGCGGCAGGATCCGCTCGCCCGACATCTCGTGGCGAGGAACGACCGTTCCGATCCAGCGCTTTCCCCGGGCGTCGGTGAGCTCGATGCGCTCGCCCATCGGCAGCGCTCGCAGCTCTTCCCACGGGTCCGAGTCCGCCCGCTCGCTCATGGCTCCCGTGGGTCCTCGGCGGGCCGGGGAGGCGTGTGCACTATTAAGTCGCGCTCGAGAGCGCACGCCGACCGGCTCCGCGCTTTTATACCGGACCCTGCTCGCGGCACGCGGACAGGGCAAGAGACCTGGATGCCCGTGTGGGGTAGCTACGAGCTGGGACCGCTTCCCGCTCGCTGCACTGGATTATCCTAGAGGCCTGCGGAGCCTCAGACCTGGGTTCGAATCCCAGCACGGGCGGGTTTCCGTCCTGAGCCGACAGGCCGTCTGCCGGAGCCGAGCGTCCCCTGGCTCGGGACGTGTCCGAAGTCGCCCTACGGGCTGTGGGCAGGCCTCTTGCCAGAACCGCCGGCGGAGGACTCGACCACGGGCATTTCGATCGCGTCCCGCCGAGCTCGGAGGAAGCTCGTCTGCTCGAGGGCCGTTCCGGGATCGATCGAGGCGCTCGCTCGGGTAGGGAGTTACCCGCTACGCCTTCGCATCCGTGGCCCGCGAGTTCCGGCTCGATCGGGCGGACGCGTCCACAGATTCATGCGGCCGTTCCCGTCCCGTACCTCGCCCTCGGATGATTGCCAGCACGGACCCTTCCAGTCCTGCTCTTCGTGACCTTCTTCGTTCGGTCCATCGCTCCGGGCCGTCGGCGGAACGACGCTGCTGGACCCGGTGGGCCGCTTCGGGAACGCCGCTGATCGAGGCGATCCCTCGAGATCGGTCGCACTCGTGGGTCACCTACGTCTGGCACGGAGTTCCCAACACCCGGGCGGTCGCGCTCGTGTGTCCCCAGCTGGGGTACGGGAACGTGGGCGGCCTCGAACGTCTTCCCGGAACTCATGTCTGGTTTCGGACGTTCAAGACGAAGAACGCGTGTTTCGGCGGGTACCGATTCGTCGTGAATCCCCCGAGGACCCTTCCCACCGACATGCGGGAGACGCTTCGTCTATTGCGACGGCGCGCCAAGTTGGACCCACTGAATCCGTCGACCTGGACACGATCGATCGATCCGGAATGTCCATCGAACCCCCTGTTCGGCGTGACCGTCTCGGTTCTGGAGCTGCCCGGGGCCCCCCGTCATCGGGAGCTCGAAGAGCAGCCGAACGTGCCGAAGGGTCGACTCGTACTCCATCGCTTTCGGAGTCGGAATCTTCGCAACTCGCGCCGGGTCTGGATCTACACCCCGGCGACGGCACGGCGGCTCTCCTCCCGCACGCCCCTGGTCGTCTTCTTCGATGGCTTTGGGTACACCTCGGCGTCTCCCACGCCCACGATCCTGGACAATCTCATCGCCACGGGGCAGATTCCACCGGTCGTGGCCGTATTCGTCGACTCGATCGATCTCGCGGTCCGGGATCGAGAGCTGCCCGGCTACGCCCCGTTCGGTCGCTTTCTGGCCCGAGAGCTCCTGCCGTGGATTCGGACGACCATCGGCTACACCCCGAGACCCCGGAACACCGTCCTCGCGGGGCTCAGCTACGGAGGCCTGGCCGCGTTGTACTGGACCGTCCAGAAGCCGAATCTGTTCCAGCGAGTTCTCGCCCAGACCGGGGCCTTTGGGTGGAGCCCCAAAGGCGTTGACGAACCGGAGTGGCTGGTGAGGGAGCTCATGCGACACCCCCGACTCCCGCTGAGAATCTATCTCGATGGGGGACGCTGCGAATACCAGTCAGATGTCGAGAACCGGGTCGGGCACCTGGCCGCGATTCGACACTTGCGGGACGTTCTGAGGATGCGGGGGTACCCGCTGCTCTCCCAGGAATTCTGCGGCGCCCACGATCTGTATTGCTGCCGGCAGACCCTGGTGGACGGTCTGCGTTGGGTGCTCTCCGACCAGCGCTCGGCGAGCTGACGGCGCCCAGCTGGACTTCTCCGCATTCGGGCGGCCCGGTGACGGGCCCGATCCGGTTGCGAGCCACATGACCCGGCGACGCCGGGGGAGATCCCACGGTCGGAACCTGGACCCGACACCGGCACGTCGAGTCCGCCCCAGGGTCGGCTCGTGGATCGATGCCGGGGGCCTGCTCGACCGTCACCTCCCCAAAGGTCCGCCGTCGGGCATTCCCGGGCCGGGCGAGGTTCCCGTCGCCAGAAGATGCGTATTCCAACCCCGGAGGCGTTCGAGGCCCGGCGAGGGGGGCCCGCCGACGCCCGATCTCACCGGATTCGAGCCACGAGCCGTTCGCATCGCACCACCGGCGCCCGCTCGCGGCCGCGCGCGGGCGAATCGCGAGAGCGCTGGGGTCGGCAATCGACAGGTATTTTCGTCCCGCGAAGCGTCCCGGACGCGGTCGCGACGTGGACGAGATCGATCTTCGCATCTATCGGTTCCTCTCGGGCGACGGGCTCGTGCGGTTCTGGGGTTCGCGGCGCGTCCTCGACCCACGGGTCTCCGCGCGCGAGATCGCGGAACGGGTCGGGCTCAGCGAAGCCGGGGTGCGCGCTCGCCTCAAGGCGCTGAAGGACCGGGGGTACTTGCGCGGCCGCGAGGTCTGGCTTAATCCGTCGCTCTTCGGAGGGTCCCTCGCGTACGTCGAGATCCCGATCCATGGCCCGGAGGAGGCCGCGCGGCTCTTCGACGAGCTCGCGCTCGTGGACGCCGTCACCTTCGCGCGCGACCTGCTCGACGAGGAGGACCGCAAGCTGCGGGCCTACTTCGTCACGGAGAGCGAGGCGTCGAGCGCCCGTCGCGTCGCCCTCCTGCGTCGGCTCGCCGCCGGCGCGCCGATCCGGGGTCCGAGCGCGTACTGGGTGCCTCCGTGCGATCGAGCGCTCACCTCGCTCGATTGGAAGCTGTTGGGAGCGCTCCGCGCGCGACCCGACGCGACCCTCGCGGGGGTCGCGCGGGCGGCCGGCCTCGGTCTGAAGACGACCGCCCGGCGCTTCCGTCAGCTCCTCGACTCGCGGGCCTGCTGGTGGACCGCGAACAGTGCGAGCGAGGAGCTGCCGCTCGCGCTCCTGTCGATCGGCATCGCCGACGCGCCGAGCCGCGCGCCGGTCGCGGCCGCGATCGCGCGGGCCGAAGCGTCCTGGATGCCGGTCGCCCCGGACGGGCTCGGCGTCCCGCCCGGGAGCCCGGCTCCGCTCGCCGGGCTGTTGCCGGCGGAAGCGCCCGCGTCGCTCGAACGCTCCGTGCGCCGCGTGCTCGGTCTGCCCGGCGTCACCGGAGTGCGCCGCACCTTCGCGCTGGGCTCTCGCAGCTACCCGGGCTGGTTCGACGAGCGACTCAGCGGACGGGCGGCCCGATCGGGATAGGACCACGACGGCGGATCCCGGCGTCGATCGCACCGAGGTCTGGCCCGGGCTCTGGGTCGGCGGGCTCGGAAGCGACCTCGATTTCGACGGGGTTCGGATCTCCGTGCTCGAGTCCCCCTGCCCTGGCGGTTGCCGACAGTTCCGGGCGTTCACCGCCTCCCTGGTCGGGAAGTGGCGGCCGAACCCGATCGAGGCCGGGGCCGCGGTCGAGGCGATCGCCGCCGGCCGGCGAGAGGGACGGCCGGTGCTGGTCCACTGCGCCTCGGGCGTGGAGCGATCGCCCGCGGTCGCCGCGCTCTACCTCCTCCGATGCGAGGGCCTCGCCCTTTCCGAGGCCTACGCGGTGATCCGGCAAGCGCGGCCGCAGGTCCGCTTCGCGCCGGAGCTCCTCCGGGTGGACGGCGCGGACGGCGAGCCGTCGCCCGATGCTCAGCGCAGCGCCGAGCCGTAGCGACCGCGCGAGCGCAGCCCCGTGTACTCGTAGACCTGGATCGTCCGCTCGAAGATCTCCCGCAGGCGAGGGACCGCGCGCTCGACGAAGCAGCGTCGGGCCGTCAGGCTCCCGATCTCCCCCATGCGTCGCGCGGCCTCGGGCCGGTCGAGCAGTTGAACGATGCGGCGCGCGAGCGACGCCGCCGAGCCCGGCGGGACCGCAAAGCCGTTCACCTCGTCGTCGACGAGCTCGGCGACGCCGGCGCCCGTGCTGACGAGGACGGGCAGACGGTGGCACCAGGCCTCGACCACCACCAGGCCGAATCCCTCCCAGGGCGCGGGGTGCACGAAGACCGACGCCGCGGAGTAGGCGGTCTGGACGTCAGCCTCCGAGAGGCCGCCCGCGAAGACGACGGCGTCGGAGAGGCGGCGCGCCGCGACCCGCTCGCGCAGTCGCTCGCCCCAGTCGTCGGCCTTCGAGCGCGCCCCCGAGCCGGTGAGCGTGCGGGTCGAGAAGCTGCCGCCACCGACGAGGAGCAGGACCGCGTCCGGGTGGCGGCGGCGCACGCTGGCGAAGGCGTCGACGAGCAGGTCCTGTCGCTTCACGGGATCGAGCCGCGATACCGAGAGCACGATCGGCGCGTCCGGCCCGATCGAGAAGCGCTCGCGCAGCTCGTGGACGGCCGCGTGGGAGGCGGGCCGCTGGGTGGCGGGGTCGAGGTAGGGGTACTGCTGGAAGGCCCGGCCGTGGAAGCCGGCCCGGATCAGCTCCTCGAGGCCGGAGCGGGTGCTCACGACGATGCCGTCGAAGCCCTCCATCGCCTTGATGAAGAAGCGGCGGACCGGTTCGGGGTAGCCCTTCAGGTCCACCGGGATGTGCCAGCGCAGGAGCGCGGGAGCTGCGGAACCGACCAGGCCGCCGACGAGCAGCTGCTGGAAGTCGTGGATGTAGAACAGGTCGTAATCGGTCGCGTGGCGGAGCAGGCAGTCCGCGGTCCGGTAGCTGTACTCGACGAACTCGCGGTAGTCGCCCATCGAGAAGCGGTAGGTGAACGGGCTGTGGAACGAGTGCCAGACCGACTCCTTGAAGCGGCCGTACGCCGCGAGCGTCGTGGCGTCGAGCCGGTAGGTCTCGACGACGTAGCCCTCGTCCGTCGCGACCTCGCGGGGGAGCTCGGGAGCGCCGAGCGCGATCCAGCGCGGCGAACGCGCGACGAAATCGCCGACGGTCGCCTTGAGCAGGGCGCGCATCATCGGCACCACGCCCCCGACGTTCGGCGCGTAGTCCCGGCCCTCGCGCCAGCGCACCCCGGGCCGATGGGGAGCGCCGGGGAGCGGATGGATCGGAGGCGTCTGGGTGTTGATGCAGAGCCGGATCACGGGTCCCTCCGGCCGCGCCGGCGGTCCTGGGTCCGTCGGCCGCCGCGCCCCCCCTGCGCGCGGCCCACCATATACTTTGGTCCGTCCGGCGGGGCGAGGTCGGCACCGGGGGCGAAAATAGTCCGGCCGACCTGGCGATCGCATGAACGATTCCGAGGTCGCCGCTTCGTTCGACGAGATCTCGGGGGTGTACGACGAGACCCGCGACCCGCTTCCGCCGGCCGCCCTCGACCGGGTGAGCGAGCGCCTGCGGGCGGCCGGGATCGACTCCCTCCTCGAGATCGGCGTGGGGACGGGGCGGATCGCGCTCCCCCTGATCGCGCGCGGCTTCGCGGTGACCGGCGTCGACCTCTCGCGCGGGATGCTCGCCCGGGCGCGGGCGAAGGGCCTCGAGCGCATCGCGCGCGCGAGCGGCTACCGCCTGCCGTTTTCCGATCGAACGTTCGATGCGACGCTGCTCGTCCACGTCCTGCATCTGCTGGAGCGCCCGGGCGCCGTGCTCCGGGAGGCGGCCCGGGTCAGCCGTCGCGGGACGTTCGCCATCGTCGCTCCCCGCCGCCGGCGCGATCCTCGCCGCGCGGAGCCGGGGATCCGAAAGCTGCTTGGCGAGCTCCTGGCCGCCCAGGGCTATCCCGCCCCAGGCCGCGCCGACCTGCCGGCGCGGGAGCGACGGTTCCTCGAGCGATTCCCACCGGACGCGCTCGACGTGGTCGACGAACGGGACGTCACGACCACCCTCGCCTCCCGCTTGGACCGGCTCGCGAAGCGCGGTCAGCGCCATCTCCGCAGCGTCCCGCCCCGGGCCCTCGCCCGCGCGATCGCCGAGGCGCGTTCGCGCGTCGGCGACCGGACCGTGACCGTCCACCGGGTCGAGGCGCTCGCGCGCTGGGACCGCCGGACGGCACGCGCCGCCCCCCTCGCTCGGGCGACGGCGGCCCCACGGGCACCGCTCAGCGCGCGAACCGGTGGTCCATCACGAACGGCAGCACCCCGCCGGCCGAGTAGTAGTCGACCTCGGTCGCCGAGTGCAGCTCGACCCGGGCGCGGAAGACGATCGGGGCGCCGCCGTCGGCCCGGCCCGTCACCTCGACCGGCGCCCCGGGGGCGAGGACGCCGCCGGGCAGCCGCAGCGAGAAGCGCTCGCGGCCGGTGAGACCGAGCGCCTTCCATCCCGCGCCCGGCGCGAAGGTGATCGGGAGGACGCCCATCTCGATCAGGTTGGACCGGTGGATCCGCTCGAAGCTCTCCGCGATCACCGCTCCGATCCCGAGCAGCCGCGGACCCTTCGCCGCCCAGTCGCGCGAGCTGCCCTGGCCGTAGCTCTTGCCCGCGAGCACGATGAGCGGCACGCCCTCGGCGCGGTAGCGCTCGGCGGCCTCGAACACGCTGAGCAGGGCGGCGTCGGGCAGGTGGACGGTGAACCCGCCCTCCTTCGGCGCGACGAGCTCGTTGCGCAGGCGGACGTTCGCGAACGTCCCCCGGATCATCACCTCGTGGTGGCCGCGCCGCGTGCCGTACGTGTTGAACTCCGCCACCGGCACGCCATGGGCGATCAGCCACTGGCCGGCCGGCGTGCGCTCGGGGATCTCGCCGGCCGGCGAGATGTGGTCGGTCGAGACCCGGTCGCCGAGGGCGAGCAGCGCGCGCGCCTCCGCCACCAGCGCGCCGTCGCGCGGGAGCCAGGGGGGCGATAGGTCGAGGTAGGGAGCGCGGGCGAGGTACGTCGAGTCCGCGGACCAGGGGTAGGCGAGGCCCGCCGGGACCTCGAGCCCCTCCCAGTGCGCGTCCCCGACCTCGATCGCGCGGTACTTCTCGGTGAACATCGCGGGCGCGAGGCTCGCCTCGACGAGCCGGCGGACCTCCTCGGGCGCGGGCCAGAGGTCGCGCAAGTAGACCTCGCGGCCGTCGCGCGCGCGACCCAGCGGCTCGCTCGTCAGGTTCACCTCCATCCGCCCGGCGAGCGCGTAGGCGACCACGAGCATCGGCGAGGCGAGGTAGGCCGCGCGCGTGTCGATGTTGATCCGGGCGTCGAAGTTGCGGTTGCCGCTGAGCACTGCGGCGACGTAGAGGTCGCGCTCGCGGACCTGCTGCGACACGGCGGCGATCAGCGGCCCGGAGTTGCCGATGCACGTGGTGCAGCCGTAGCCGACGATCGCGAAGCCGAGGCGCTGGAGCGGCTCGAGCAGCCCCGCGCGCTCCAGGTAGGCCGTGACGACCTTGGAGCCCGGCGCGAGCGAGGTTTTCACGTGCGGGGGGACCGAGAGCCCGAGCGCGAGCGCCCGCTGCGCGATCAGTCCCGCGCCGACCATCACGGCCGGGTTGGAGGTGTTGGTGCAGCTCGTGATCGCCGCGATCACCACGGCGCCGTCGTCGATCGTCGGGCTCACCGTGGGTGGGGCCGCCGGCGGCGACCGCCCCTGTCGGTAGGCGTCCCGCGAGCGACGGAACGCCTCCGGGGCGTCGGCCAGCGCCACGCTCTCGTCCGGGTTGCGCGGACCGGCGATCGTCGGGACGATGTCCTCGAGATCGATGCGCAGCTCCTCGTCGTAGTCGATCGAACCGGGCGCCGGTGTGCCCCAGAGCCCGGTCGCCCGGGCGTAGGCCTCGACGCGGGCCACGAGCGCCGGATCGCGCCCGGTACCCCGCAGGTAGGCGATCGTCGCGTCGTCGATCGGGAACAGGGCCGCCGTCGCACCGTACTCCGGGCACATGTTGGAGATCGTGGCCCGGTCCGGCACCGAGAGCAGCGGCACGCCCGGGCCGAAGAACTCGACGAACCGGTCGACGACGCCGTGCTCGCGCAGGCGCCGGGTCACCGTGAGCACGAGGTCGGTCGCGGTCGCGCCGCGCGGGAGCGCTCCGGTGAGCTCGACGCCGACCGTCGCCGGCCGGGGCAGGAAGTATGGCTCGCCGAGCATCACGGCCTCGGCCTCGATGCCCCCGACGCCCCAGCCGAGCACGGAGGCGCCGTTGACCATCGTCGTGTGCGAATCGGTGCCGATCACGGTGTCCGGGAAGGCGACCGCACCGCCGTCGACCGCGCGTCGCGAGATGACGCTGGCAAGGTACTCGAGGTTGACCTGGTGGCAGATCCCGTTGCCCGGGGGCACGATGCGCTCGTTGCGGTAGGCATCCCGGGCCCAGCGCAGGAACCGGTAGCGCTCGCCGTTGCGATCGTACTCCCGGTCGAGATTGATGCGCAGCGAGCCCGGGCTCCCGAAGCTGTCGACCTGGACCGAGTGGTCGACGATCAGGTCCACAGGCACGACCGGGTTCACTCGGTCGGCCGGCAGCCCGCGCGCGACGGCCGCGTCGCGCAGGACCGACAGGTCGACCAGGACCGGCACCCCGGTGAAGTCCTGCAGCAGGATCCGCTCCGGGTAGTACGCGAGCTCCCGATCGGCGCCGAGGCGCTCGCCGTTCGCGACGGCCAGCACCGCGCCGAGGTCGCTGCGCGACGGATCGTGGTGGCGCAGGACGTTCTCGAGGACCACCCGGACCGTCCGAGGGATACGCGCATAGCGGGACGGATCGATCCCCTTCAGTCGCTCGGGTCGGACGACGCTCAGCGTCTCGCCGGCGAGCGGCATCGCCTGGTAGAGGCCGAGCGGATCCGGCACGCTCATGCCGGTCGCAGAGAGCGAGGGTTCTTGGGCTCTTTGGGCTCGGCGGTCAGGCGGTGCGGATCCAGAGGCTCGCCAGCACCGCGCCGAAGCCGGCCGCCATGGCGACGCAGGCCCCGACGTCAGCCAGGATCGGATCGTCCCCGATCGAGTAGGCGCCCATCCACACCCCGCCCGCGGCGACCGAGATCAGGACGAAGCCGACACCGAGGAGCAGGAGGCTCGACGAGTGGCTCGAGCGGGCCGCCCGGAACGCGTAGAGGGCGACGGCGGCGCCCAGCGCGATGATGACGATCCACAGCGCGTAGGCGAGACTCGCGTCGCCGTAGGTCATGGCCGCCCCGCCTCCGTGCGCACCGTGTGCCACATCTCTTTGAGCCGCTCCCCCGCGAGGTCCCGGAAGCGCACCTCGATCCGCAGTCGGCCGCCGCGCATCTCGACCTTGAGCTCCTCGAGGCGGCTGCGGTACAGCTCCACGCGCTTACCGTCCGCGGAGATCGAGCTGCGCTGGACGCCCACGAGACCGATCTCGCTGAGGTCGTGGAGCTTGCGGTAGAGCGTGCTCTGGGGGATCCGGTTCGACGCCTGGATCTCGAGGGCCGAGTGCGGAGCGTCGTTCAGCATCAGCAGGATCTCCCGGGACCACCGGTCGCCGAGCGCTTCAAGGATGCGCTCGCGTCGATCCGTCGGCGGCGGGCTCGTCCCTTCGCCACCGGCCGGCGCGACACCTCCCGCCTCCGGCATTCCCGAGGGGGGCGGCGCGGGCGTAGGGTCTCGCGCGTTTCCCATGCCTGGGAATCACCCCTGAGAATCGAGCGGAGGTCGATGAGACCCCGCGGCGGTGGCGCTGCCGAGGCGACGGACGATGAACGAACTCGAGCCGCTGACCGAGGCGCCCTCCCCGGACCTCGGGCCACGTGGCGGCGCCCTGCCCGACTCGGTCGACACGGATCCTAGCGCGGGCGCCGAACGCTTCCCCCTCTACGTCGCCGCGCGAGGGGAGCGCGGCCATTATCCTTTCCATCCGGCCGGCGCCGCCGGCCCCGGCCGGCCGGTCTCTCCGTTCCGGCTCCCGCCCGACCTCGAGACCGCGCTCTGGGCGCGCGCTCCGTTCCCGACGGTCCTCCCCGGGACCCTGCTGCCGGAGCGCCCGAGCCGCTAGTCCGACGGACCGGGCGGGAGCGGCATCGACCGATCCCACCGGGCGTGCTGGCGCTGGCCGACCGCGATCCGGCCGATCGGCCCGGTCCATCGGGCCTCGAGCCGATGACCTGCTTCGTCCGCGAGCAGCGCGACGCTCTCGCGGCCGACGCTGCCGACCGCGAGCACGGTGAACGCGGGGCCGGGCCCGTCGGGCGCGAGGCGCACGTCGCGCGGGTCGACGGCGACCTCGCCGGCGACGTCGGGCCATAGGTTGTAGCCGAGGAACCGGGCGGCCCGGGGGGTGGCGGGGCGGTCGTAGACCTCGGAGGGCGTCCCGACCGCCTCGAGCTCCCCCGCGAACAGCAGCCCAACGCGGTCGCCCAGGAACAGCCCCTCCTCGCGGTCGTGCGTCACGTGGATCGCGGCGGTGCCCAGGCCGCCTAGCACGCGGCGGAACTCTCCCCGCAGCTCCGCCTTGAGCTCGGGGTCGATCGATGCGAACGGCTCGTCCAGCAGCACGAGACGCGGGCGGGCGGCGAGCGTGCGGGCGAGCGCGACCCGCTGCCGCTCGCCGCCCGAGAGGGTCGTGGGGTCTCGGTCCTCCAGCCCGTCGAGGCGCAATAGCGCGACGAGGCGGGCCACCTCCTCGTCGACCTCCGCGCGGGTCCGCCGCTGGAGCAGCGGCGCATAGGCGATGTTCTCGAGGACGCTCCGGTGGGCGAAGAGGGCGGGGTCCTGGAACATGAGCCCGATCCCGCGCCGGTGAGCGGGGCGGTCGGTCAGATCGGCCCCATCGAGGATGACGGAGCCGGCGCGGGGCCGCTCGAGGCCCGCGAGGCACCGTAGGAGGGTCGTCTTGCCGCTGCCGTTCGGGCCGAGCAGCACGAAGTACTCGCCGGGGGCTACCGTCAGCGAGATCGATCGAAGGACGGGGGTCCTCTCCCAGGCGGCCGACAGCCCCCGCACCTCGAGGCCCGCTCTAGAGCTCGACACGCCGGCCTCCGAAGGCGATGAGCGCGAAGACCCCGAGGCTGAGCAGGAGCAGGAGTCCGGCCGCCGCGTCGGCCAGCGCGACGAGCCGGGTGTTCGCGAGATCGTAGAGCGCGACCGGGAGCGTCGTGAAGCTCGGGGTGACGAGGAAGTAGGTCGCGGTGAACTCCCCTAGGCCGAGGGCGAAGGCGAACAGGGTCGCCGTGACGAGGCCGGCCCGCACGCGCGGCAGATCGGCATCGACGAACGCGCCCCACGGGGACGCGCCGAGGACGCGAGCGGCGTCGCGCGGCTCGGACGAGAGGCCCGACAGCGGGATCTCCAGGCTCTGGAGCGCGAGCGGCAGAGCGAGGATCGCCTGGCTTACGATCACGAGCGCCCAGACGGTCGACTCACCGCCGAGGAGCGGCCGCCAGAAGTCGGCGAGAGCGAAGGCGAGTACGATCGGCGAGATCAACAGCGGCAGGAATAGTAGCATCCCGACCGCCCGCGCGCGCCCGGCGCGGCGGGCGATGGCGAAGCCGGTCGTGATTCCGAGGACGAGCGCGATGCCGGCCGCGACGCTCGCGAAGAACAGCGTGTTGAGGATCGCGCCCGTCGCCGAGATCCCGAGCCGCGCGCTGGTGGCGGGCGCGAAGAGCTCGGCGAGCGCCGCCCCGGGCGCCGACGGGCCGCCGGGCACGATCGCTCGGAACAGCACGGCCCCTAGAAGGCCCACCGACGCGCCCAGCATCAGCGCGGTCTCGGCCGCGAGGGCGATGGAGCCGGGCCGGCGCCAGTCGACCGGACGCGCGCGCACCGTGCGGGTCGTCCGCGGCGCGCGCAGACGCCCGAGGACGATGAGGTAGGCCGCGGTCGGCACCGCGAACAGGGCGACGAGCGCGACGGAGAGCACGCCGGCGGCCGTGGGCGCGAGCCCGAAGGTGTCGAGGAACCAGACCTGCGCCTCCACCGTGTAGCACCCCGGACCGCACAGGAGGAGCGGAGGCGCGAACGAGAGGGCCGAGAACAAGAAGGTGAGCAGGCCCCCGGCCGCCGCCCCGACCCAGGACGGGGCGGCCCACACGTCGCGGTAGGCGCGCCCGGGGGAGCCGCCCAGCGTCGCGACCGTCTCCTCGAGATCGGCGGAGCTGCCCTCGGTCGCGGCCGCGGTGAGCAGCACCACGATCGGGACGTTGAACAGCAGGTTCGCGACGACGATCGCCGGCAGACCGCTCCCCAGCACCGCCAGAGCGGGGAGCCAGCCCGCGAGGATCCCCGAGCGACCGAACAGGTCCTCGACACCGAGCACGACGACGAGGCTGGGGAGGAGGAATGGCACGAGCAGGAAGGAGCGGACGAGCGATCGGCCGGGCCAACGGTAGCGGGCGAGGAAGACGCCCGCCGGGTACCCGAGCGCGATCGCGAACCCGGCGGAGAGCCCGCCCTGCTCGACCGAGTTGTCGACCGCCCGGACGTTCGCCGGGTTCGCGAGGATCCCGAGCGCGCCCGCGCTCCCGGTGCGCACCAACGCCTCCCCGAACAGCAGGGCGACCGGGACGAGCGCGAACAGGGCGACGAACGCGAGGACGGGTACCAGCAGGGCCGACTCGGTCCCGAGGCGTCTCATCCGGTCCCCGGGGCGAGCCCGAGCCACGTCGCGATCCAGCCGGGCAGGTCGGCGGCGAGCTCGGCGGAGCTGACGTCGGCGTTCAGCGGATCGATCGTCGCCGGGTCGATCGCCGCGTCGAAGACCGCGGGCAGCGGGATCGTTGCGTTCGCGGGATACTCCCACTCGTTCTCGGGGATCTCGGACTGGACGGCCCCGCCCAGGAACCAGTTCTCGAACGATTCGTCGAGCGCGATCTGTCGGCTGCCGTTCACGATGCCGATGCCGTAGATCGTCCGCCAGCCGTAGGCGGTCCCGTTCCACCAGGAGACCGTCGAGTTGAACTCGCCCGACTCACCGGAGGCGGCGGCGTAGGCCGGGTCGGTGGAGTAGCTGACCACCATCGGCGGGTTGCCGCTCGGCGCGGAGAACTCGCCGAAGGCAGCCCCCCAGCTCGGCGCCGGGGCGGGCAGTCCTTCCGCCCAGACGCTCCGCCAGAAGCTCGTCCAGTTCTGGTGGAGGACCGCCTCGTAGAACTCGATCTGCCAGGCGAGGAACTCCTCGCCGGTGATGTCGTACTCGGGGTCCTCCGTCAGGAGCCCGCGAGCCCAGCTCGCGTTCGCGGTGAAGTCGGAGAAGGTCGCGTGCGCCACCGCGCCCTGGGTGCTCGCCGCGAACGAAGCGTTGTAGTCGATCGCGAGGTAGCCGTACTCGTAGGGGACCGCCGCGTCGTCCGCGCTCAGCTCGCTAACGAGCGGTGCGGGCACGTCCGCGAGCGCCGGCGGTCGGTATGGCACGAGGAGGTGGTCGGCCTCGGCGACCGGGGTCGTCAGCTCGTCGAGCCCGATGACGAGATCGGCGCCCGGCGCCCCGGCCTGCGCTAGCAGCGTCTCGAGCAGGGTGCCCGCGGGGCACTCGACCTCGATGCGGACGTGGTGGGTCGCCTCGAACGCGCCGAAAACGGTGGCGAACGCGGGAGCGCCGCAGTTGATGCCGCCGAACAGGCTCGGATAGGTGTAGACGACGAGCGTGGGCTCGCCGGCAGGGCCGAGCTGGCTCGCGTACTCGACGAGCCCGAAGCCGGTGACGGCCACGAGGAGGGCGATCGCGATCGCCACCACCGCGCGCCCGAGTCGCCCGGGTCTCCGCAGCCTCCGGCGGACCCCCGCCCTGCCCTCCGCGCGGCTCACGCCCTCCGCGGGTCAGCGCTGAGACGCTCTACTCCCTGCATCGCGTTCCCTTCGCGGGCATTACCCCGATCAGGTTCCTGGGGTCGACGGGGCGCACCCCGTCCTCTCAGCCGGTGACCAGCTCCCCCTTACCCGACCGCGAAGAGGGCCCGGCGCGATAACGTTTGTCCCGCGGGCCGCTCCGCTTAAGGGCGCAACGGTGCTCCCCCGCGCGTACCGTTCTCATGGCCGACCCGATGGAGAAGCTCCGCTTCGGCACCGAGCTCGTCAAGCGCGGTTTCGCGCGGATGCAGCAGGGGGGCGTCATCATGGACGTCACGACCGCCGACCAGGCGGCGATCGCGGAGGAGGCCGGGGCGGTCGCGGTGATGGCGCTCGAGCGGGTGCCCGCCGACATCCGCGCGGCCGGCGGGGTCGCCCGCATGGCCGACCCCGTGAAGATCCGCGAGATCCGCGAGCGGGTCTCGATCCCGGTGATGGCGAAGTGCCGGATCGGGCACACGGCGGAGGCCCGCGTGCTCGAGGCGCTCGCCGTCGACATGATCGACGAGTCGGAGGTCCTCACGCCCGCGGACCCGTTCCACCACGTGGACAAGCGCGCGTTCCGCGTCCCGTTCGTCTGCGGCGCTCGCAACCTCGGCGAGGCCCTGCGCCGGATCGACGAGGGGGCCGCGATGATCCGCACGAAGGGCGAGGCGGGCACCGGCAACGTCGTGGAGGCCGTGCGCCACATCCGCCAGATCTCCGGGGAGGTCGCCGAGGTGGTCAAGCTGCCGAAGAAGGAGCTCGGCGCCTGGGCCCGGCGCGAGCGCGTCAGCGAGAAGGTCCTCGGCGAGGTCCGGAGCCTCGGGCGTGTGCCCGTCGTCAACTTCGCGGCCGGCGGCATCGCGACCCCGGCCGATGCGGCACTGTGCCGCCTCCTGGGCGTCGATGGGATCTTCGTCGGGAGCGGGATCTTCAAGGCGCAGCACCCGATGAAGGTCGCGCGAGCGATCGTAGAGGCGTCGATGCAGTACGACCGCCCCGACGTCGTCGCGCGGGTCTCGAGCGGCCTCGGCGAGCCGATGAAGGGCATCGAGATCGCGACGATCTCGCCGTCCGATCTCCTCCAGACGCGCGAGTCGGAGGTCACCCTCCGTCGCCGACCGGCGACCGAGGCGTGAGCCCGCGCCCGAGGCCGCCCGTCCGGGCGCCCGCGAGGATCGCCGAGCGGCCGGAGGGAGGACGTTAGTGCGGATCGTCCAGGTCTCCCCATTCTTCCATCCGCACGCCGGCGGCGTGGAGTCGCACGTGCGCAGTCTCGCGCGCGAGTTCGCCCGGGAGGGCCACGACGTGACGATCGTAACGTCGCGCTACCGGCCCTCGCTGGCGGCCGAGGAGACGATGGAGGGCTACCGGGTCGTGCGCACGCGCACGCTTGGCGTGGCACTGAACACGCCGTTCGATGTCGGGGAAATCGGCGCCCTGCGCGACGCACCCGCGGACGTCGTGCACCTGCACTATCCGCCGCCGTTGACCTCGTTCTTCGCGACGCGGCCGCTCGCGCGGCGCAAGGTGCCGGTCTGCCTCACCTACCACTGTGACCTCTTCCTCGCCGGCATCCCCGGCCGCCTGCTCTCGAGCCTGTACGAGCGCGTGTTCCTGCCGCCGACCCTGCGGGCGGTGGACCGGATCATCGTCCACACCCGCAGCTACGGGGTCACCTCGGCGGTCCTGCGGGGCCGACCCCTCGAGGTGATCCCATCGGTCGTGGACCTCGAGTGGTTCCGGCCCGGCATCGATGCGAGCGCGCTGCGCAGGGACCTTAACCTGGAGGGAAAGCGCGTCCTCGCCTTCACGGGACGCCTGGTGCCCCACAAGGGGGTCGACGTCATCCTGCAGGCGCTCACCCGCTTGCCGGACGACGTCGTGCTCCTCGTGATCGGCACCGGCCCTCGCCTTGCCGGCCTCGTCGGGCTCGCCGAGCGCCTACGCGTCGCCGACCGGGTCCGATTCTGCGCGGCCGTGACGGACGACGACCTCCCGCGCTACCTCGCTCTCGCCGACGTCTTCGTCTTCCCCTCCCAGAACCGGCTCGAGGGCTTCGGCCTCGCGGTCGCCGAGGCGATGGCCGCCGGCCTCCCCGTCGTCACCACCGACATGCCCGGCGTGCGGGAGGTGATCGAGCCCGGCCGCGAGGGCCTGCTCGCCGAGCCGCTGCTCTCCGACGACCTCGCGAGCAAGATCCGCGTCCTCCTGGACGATCCCGCGCTCGCGCGCGCGATGGGGGCCGCCGGCCGGCGCCGGGCGGAGGAGCGCTACGGTCTACCGACCGTCGCCGGCCGCCTGCTCAGCCTGTACGCAAGCCTGCGCGCAGCTGGTTGATCTGGACCTTCAATCGTTCCGCCTCGGCGCCGGCGGCGCGCTTCCAGTCCGAGCCGGACGATGCGTAGATGATGCTCCGCGAGGCGCTGACCAGCAGCCCTCGCCCGTGGGCGTCGACACCATCGCGCACGGCGGTCGCCAGCGAGCCGCCCTGCGTCCCGACGCCCGGCACCAGAATCGGGATAGAGTTCCCGAGCACGGAGCGGGCCGCGCGGAAGCCGTCCGAAAATGTCGCGCCGAGCACCGCCCCGACGTTGCCGTGCGCATGCGCCAGCCGCCGTACCTCGCCGATCACCGCGAGCCAGAGCGGCCCCCGCGGCGTCGGGATCTCCTGGAAGTCCGGGGCGCCGGCGTTCGAGGAGTGCGCGACGAGGAAGACCCCGTGGACCGGGTCCTCGAGGAACGGCTGGATCGAGTCCCATCCGAGCCACGGCGTCACCGTGACCGCGTCGAACCGGAACTGCTCGAACGCCCCGGTCCGGATCTGGCCCATGACGTTCGGGATGTCGTTCGCCTTCAGGTCGAGGATCCGCAGGCGGCTCGCCCCGATCTTCCTCGCGATCCGATCCAGCGAGGCGAACCCCTTCGGCCCGTAGCGCAGGTAGAAACCCATCTGCATCTTGTAGGCGGCCGCGTGCGGGTAGGTCGCCGCGACGATCCCGTCAAGGAACCGGTCGAGCTGGCGCACGGCGGTAAGCCGACGCAAGGGCTTCGGCATCTGCGCGGGATCGGGGTCCAGGCCGACGCAGACGAGCGAGTCGCGCGCGCGCAACACGCGGTCCATCCGCTGGAGGAACTTCTCCGCCACCGGGCCCGGGTCAGGGACCGAGGCCCAAATAAGTTCCCGTCGGCACGCTTCAGCGCCCGGACTCGCAACGGCGCTTTTATCGCGCGAACGGTTGGCGAGCCCCCGGACCGTTCATATGTCACCTTCGGAGACCACCCCGCCCTCGGTCGAGGTCCGACTGAGGGACCTAACGCCGCCGGCCGACAGCGTCGAGGTCGTCGCGCGCGTGGTCGCTCTCGAACGGCGGGAGGTCACGCGACGGTCGGATGGGAGCCGCCGGCCGCTGCTCTCCGGCCTGCTGAGCGACGGGACCGCGAGCGTTCGCTTCACCTGGTGGGACCCGCCGCGCGAGGGCGTCGAGCGCGGTACCGTGCTGCGGGCCGTGGGGGCCGAGGTCCGCGCGTTCCGCGGCCGACCGGAGCTCACGTTCGGCTGGCGCACCCGGATCGCACCCGCGAGCGAGGCCGAGCTGCCCCGGCTGACCGGCGAAGAGCTTCCCGTTCGGAAGTTGCGCGCGCTCTCGGCGAACGAAGAAGGCTTCCGGGTCGAGGTGCGCGTCGTGCGGGTCACCGCGCGCACGGTCTCCGTCGGCGAGGAGCGACGGGTCGTCCATGAGGGGCTGCTCGCGGACCGCTCCGGCGCGCTCGCCTTCTCCTCCTGGAGCGACTTCGGACTCGCCGATGGGGAGACCGTCAGGGTCCTCGGCGGCTACGTTGGCACGTTCCGGGGCCAGCCGCGGCTGGTCCTGGACGAGCGGGCCAGCGTCACGCGCATCCCGGCCGGCGACCTCCCGCCGCCGGCGGAGATCCTCCGTGCGGCCCCGCAGGCGATCGCATCGATCGAGGACGACGGCGGGGGACCGTCGGTCACCGCGGAAGGGATCGTCGTCGGGCTGCTTCCCCCGAGCGGGCTCGTCTACCGCTGCCCGACCTGCCGGCGCAGCGTCACGGGCGGAATCTGCCGGGTGCACGGCCAGGTCGACGGTCAGGCCGACCTGCGGGCGCGGATCGTGCTGGACGACGGCACGGGGGCCCTGACCGTGAACGCGGGACGCGCGGAGACCGAAGCGCTGTGGGGCGTCAGCCTTGCCGAGGCGCGCGCGCGACTGCGCGAGCTCCCCGACCCGAGCGTGCTCGAAGAACAGCTGCTCGAGACGCTCCTCGGCCGGCGCTTGAGGGTGCGGGGCGCCGGCCGCAAGGACGATTTCGGCATCACACTCGACCCCGAGACGATCGAACCGGTCGATATCGACCTGGACGCGGCCGCGAACGAGCTGTCGGCCCGCCTCGGTACGGGAGCCCGATGACGCTGCGCGAGCCCGCCTGGCGGGTGACCGCCCGCGAGCTCGAGAGCTCGCTCGAGGAGGAACGGGGCACGGGCGACCGAGCGACCGGCTACGTGCTCAGCCCGTTCGGCGCGCGGATGAATCGGGTGATCCTCGCCGGTGAGCTCACGCCTGCCGAGCCGGTCGGGCGCGACGACCCGCCGACGTTCTGGAGGGCCCGGCTCATGGACCCGACCGGCGCCGTCGCGGTGACCGCGGGCGCCTTCCAGCCGCGGGCGATGGCCCAGCTCCGGGCGGCCCGGGAGCGCCGCCTCGCGATCGTCGTCGGAAAGGTGCACCTCTTCCGGGGCCGCGATGGCGTCGCGTACGTGTCGGTGCGGGCGGAAGGGATCCGATCGGTCGCCGAGGCCGACGAGCGCGCCCTGCTCGCCGATGTCGTTCGCCAGACGCTCGATCGCCTCGATCTGATCGAGCGGCTCGAGCATCAGCCGCTCGAAGCCGACGACGCCCTGCGGACCCCGGGCGTTCCCGGCGCCTGGATCCGCGCGGGACGCGAAGCGCTCCACCGCTACCCGAGCGTCGATCGTGCCGCGTTCCGTCGCGAGCTCGTGGCCGCGGTGCGCCGGGTCGCCGGCGCGACCGGCCCGATCTCGGCCGCGGCGGAGGAGGCGAGCGGCGTGCGCGTGACGCGGGCGCCACCACCGGCCGCTCCGTCCGCCCCGCCGACGGCGGCCGAGCGCGCCGAGGAGGCGGTGTTCCTGACCCTGCTCGACGAGGTCGCCGACGTCTCGATCGACGGCTACGCGGACCTCAAAGAGGTGCTGAGCCGCCTCGAGTCCCAGGGCGTCGTCGGCACGCGGGCCGAGAGCGTGCTCAACCGCCTCGAAGAGGAGGGCGCCGTCGAGGAGCCGATCGTCGGAAAGCTGCGCCGCGCCTAGCCCCCGCGACTAGCCTATATATACTGCCCCGGCTCGGAGACCCGGGGGAATGAGGAACACCTGTCTCTCCGATTCCGTGACGAGACCAGCGACGAGCTGACCCCCCTCGCCGAACGTTCCTAGGACGATGGCGGAACCGCACCCGAACCGGGCCCTGGTCATCGCGCTCGTGGTGATCACGATCGTCGCGGGGGCCGCGGGCGCCGGATACGTCTACTACCGTACCCACGTCGGCGCGCCGGCGTCGGCCCTGACCGTGCAGGAGGGCGACAATGTGACCGTGAACTACATCGGCGTCTTCGGATCCGGGGCCCAGGTCGGCCGGGTCTTCGACACGTCGCTCTACTCCGTGGCGACCAACAACGCGAGCTGGCCGAAGTCGCTGCTGTTCCACCCGCGGGGCCCCCTGCCCACGAACTTCACTCCGCTCGGCGTCTACGTCGGCGCCTCCACGCCGTCGGGCGGTTACACCGTCGGGAACCTGACGTTCGGCTCCGTCGTACCGGGCTTCTGGATGGGTCTGCTCGGGTTGCCCGGCAACCGAACGCACTACGTGACGGTCCCTCCGTCGCTCGGCTACAGCTACGTGAACGCCTCCTGCTTCGTCCCGCGGCCGATCTCCTACACGATCCCGGTCGTCGTCAGCCTGACGGACAGCGAGTTCTCGGCCCAGGTGCCGAACGTCTCGCCCGAGAGCGGCATCGAGTTCCCGGACCCGACGTACGGCTGGACCGACCTGATCCTGAGCACCAATGCGACCTCGATCGTCTACGAGAACCTCCCGTCGCTCGGGATGACGACGCGGCCGCAGGGTTGGCCGGTGCTCGTCACGAACATCTCGACCTCCACGATCTCGCTGACGAACCAGCTCTCGCCGAGCCAGGCCGGCCTGGTCGCCGGTCATGTCTCGGGCGCGGGCGTCTGCGGCTCGACCGGCTTCATCGTCAGCCAGGTCAGCACGGCGACGGGCACCTACACCGAGGACTACAACAGCGAAGTCGCCGGCCAGACGCTGATCTTCATCGTGACGGTGGTCGACATCCTCCCGCCGTCGTGACCGGGCGGCGGTCCGGCGCCTAGCCGCCGAGCGTCACCTTGCCGCGCTTGAGCAGCTCCTGCAGGTGGGCCTCGGCCGCGGACTCCGCGAGACTGGACGCGCTGGCACGGCGGGGCGCGTAGGCGCGCACCGTCTTGCGGGCCTCCTCGCGGCGGGCGCGAATCTCGCCGAGCAGGCGACGACCGTCCCGCTCGAGGCCGATCATCTCCCGCGAGATCGCGTCGACCTTTCCCATGACCTCCGAGCGCTCCTTGCCCTTCGCGCGCAGGCGGGCGACCAGCGCCCCGGCGTCGACCAGCTTCGCGCGGATCTCGGCCATCTTCGCGTCGCGCTCCGCGCGGGCCTTCGTGCCGGCGAGCGTGATCCGCTCGACCTCGGCGCGCGCCGCGGCCACGCGGGCCTCGGCCTCCTGTCGCTGGCGCTCGTGCTCCGCGACGAGCTTCGTTCGGGCCTCGGCGGCCTTGAGCTCCTGGGCGCGCTGGCGCACGTGCGCGATGAGCGCGTTCTCGTCCTCGACCGAGAGGGCCTGCGTCTGCTGGCGAAGCTCGAGCTGGGCGATCTCGCGTCGGATCTGCTCGGGCCGCACCCGCTCGCCCGGGGCGAAGGTGAGACGGAGCTCTCGGAGCGCGACGAC
The DNA here is from genome assembly GCA_035622275.1 of Thermoplasmata archaeon. NCBI lineage: Archaea > Methanobacteriati > Thermoplasmatota > Thermoplasmata > Thermoplasmata archaeon. The sequence continues at coordinate 219,516 of DASPVQ010000020.1, forward strand.
CGCCGCCTCGACGGCCTTGCGTGCGCGCTCCCGCTCGGCCCGCAGCTCGGCGATCCGCCCCCCGAGCGTTCCGTGCTCCTGGTAGAGGCGCTCGACCTCGGCGGCCGGTGCCTGGCGCTGGTCGTAGAGCGCCTTCTGCTCCCCGGAGAGCTTGCGCATCTCGGCGATCAGCGTGCGACGCTGCTCGTCGAGGCCCGTCAGCCGCCGGTCGATCGCTCGCAGCTGCGCGCGCGAGTCGCGCTCGGTCTGTTCGTCCGAGTCGGAGAGCACGGGGCGGGGGGGCACGGTCTCAGCAGGGCGCGATGGCCCGAAAAATGCTTTCGGTCCCTCCGGGACCGCGGTCTAGGGCCGTCGGTCGCAGACGTACCAGGCGCACTCGTCCGTGCGCTCCTCGGCGCGTACGCGCTCGAGTCCGTCGGTGATCCGCCCCAGCGTCGATGCCCGGTAGAAGCGGACGGCCTCCTCCCGGTCGGCCCGCAGCCGCACGTCGGGGGCGAGCTCGATCCCCTGCCGGGCGAGCGGGCTGGCCGTGGAGCGCACCGAGAACAGGTGCACGCCGCCGACGCGCAGGGAGCGGGCGATCTCGCGCACCATCGCCTCGACCTCCTCGTCGCCCAGGAACATGTAGAGGGCGTGGGCGTAGACCGCATCGAGCGACCCGGCGGGAGACGAACGAAGGACGTCGAGCGCCTCGGCCTCCTCGAGGACAAGCGTCGGCGGCGGGTCCGGCTGCGCGCGGGCGCGGGCGATCGCGGTCGGCGCGTGGTCGATCGCGCGGACGAACACCCTCGGGCCCGCGAGCGCCCGGGCATCCCGGCCGGGCCCGCATCCGAGCTCGAGGAGGCGGACCGGGCGGGGGAGGGGATCGAGGAACGCTCGCGACCACGCCGCGAACGCGCTCGGGGGCCCCAGAAATCGCCCGGGGTCGTCCCGGTAGTACCGCTCCGAGATCTCGCGCCGACGGGCGCGCGACGGCACGCCTAGCCGGTCCGGCGCGTCCACGCTCGTCCCCCGGATCGGCGAACTGGCCCGGCGGAACGGGGCGACCGGGCGAAACCCTGGGCCGCGAACAGCGCGGCCGGGACCGCGGCGTCGATGTTGACCACCGCGATGGGGGCGCAGGACTGGAGCATCGCCCCGAGCGCGGCCTCCCCGCGGCCCCCCCGGCCGTACCCCGAGGAGGTCGGAACCCCGACGACCGGGGCCCGGACGAGGCCGGCGAGCACGGTCGGAAGCGCGCCCTCCCGGCCGGCGAAGACGAGGTAGATGCCCGGGCGCGAGCGCTCGAGCTCCCGGAGCGCCCGGATCAGCCGGTGCACCCCCGCGACCCCGACGTCGTAGGCGTGCACGACCCGCAGCCCGAGCGCCTCGAGCAGCGCGCGGGACTCCTCGGCGAGCGCGACGTCGCTCGTGCCGGCCGTCACCACGGCCACGGTGCCCGGTTCGTACTCCACGCCGAGCGGGCCGTCGAGGATCGCGAGCCGACCGTCCGCGACGAGCCGCAGCGGCAGTCCGCGTCGGCGTTCGGCCGCGAGGGCGGTCCGCTGCCGCGCGGACGGTCGGGAGATGAGGGCGCCGTGGCCGTCCGCGTGGAGGGCCCGCACGATCCCGATCAGGTGCGGTACCGCCTTGCCCTCGGCGAGGATCACCTCGGGGACGCCGATCCGCCGGCCGCGATGCCGGTCGAGACGGGCGTAGTGGGCCACGCGCAGCTCCGGCGCGCGCAAGCGCTCGCGCCCTCGCCGGTGGGACGTCGTCACGGCTCGGACGACCCAAGCCGTGATATAGCGCGTCCCCGTGGCACGCGCGCCCCGCGTCGATGCCGGATTTCTCCCTGACACCGGAGCAGGAGAGCTTGCGCGACGCCGCCCGCAAGTTCGCGCGCACCGAGATGGCGCCGCACGCGGCGGAGTGCGACCGGGCCGGGCGCTTCCCCGAGGAGATCTACCGCAAGGCGTTCGACCTCGGCCTGATGAACCTCAACGTCCCGGCCGATTTCGGCGGCAGCGGCCTCGGGGTGCTCGACCAGTGCCTGATCGTCGAAGAGCTCGCCTACGCCTGCGGCGGCATGACGACCTCGATCATCGCGAACTGCCTCGCCCTCGAGCCGATCCTGCTCGGCGGCACGGCGGAGCAGAAGGAGCGCTTCCTTCGCCCGTTCTGTGCCCAATACCAGCTCGCGTCGTTCTGCCTGACCGAGCCGAGCGGCGGGAGCGACGCGGGCGGCCTCAAGACCCGGGCGCGTCGCGACGGCGAGGACTACGTTCTCTCGGGCGAGAAGTGCTTCATCACGAACGCCCCGCACGCCTCGCTCTACACGGTGTTCGCCACGGTCGACCCCGAGCGCCAGCACCGCGGAATCACCGCGTTCGTGGTCCCGCGCGCGACGGCCGGCGTCCTGCCCGGCAAGGACGAGGAGAAGATGGGGCACCGCGCATCGTCGACGAGCACCGTCCGCTTCGAGGATGCCCGGGTGCCGGCCGCGAACCGGCTGGGGGCGGAGGGCGAGGGGTTTTCCCTCGCGATGCGCACGCTCGACCAGACGCGCACGCCGATCGGCGCGCTCGCTACCGGGATCGCGCAGGCCGCCCTCGACCACGCCGCCGGTTACTCGCTCAAGCGCCAGACCTTCGGCAAGCCGATCGCCGAGCACCAGGCGATCCAGATCAAGCTCGCGAACATGGCCCAGGCCGTGCATGCCGCGCGACTCCTCACCTGGCACGCGGCCTGGACGATCGACCGCGGCGGCAAGGGGACCCTCGAGTCCTCGATCGCGAAGTGCTTCGCCTCCGACGCCGCCCTCGACGTGGCGGACGAGGCGATCCAGACCTTCGGGGGCTACGGCTACATGAAGGAGTACCCGGTCGAGAAGCTCCTGCGCGACGCCAAGCTCACCCAGATCTACGAGGGCGCCAACGAGATCCAGCGCACCGTGATCGCCCGAGAACTCCTGCGGCAGTACGCCTGAGACGGGGGCGCGCGTGGAGATCGTCGTCTGCGTCAAGCCGGTCCCGGAGCCGGACACCCGGCTGCGGGCCAGCGCGAACGGGACGGGCCTCGATCCCGAGGGCGTGAAGTTCGTCCTGGCCGGCTACGACGAGTCGGCGGTCGAGCAGGCCCTGCTGCTGAAGGAGTCCCTCCCGGGCTCGAAGGTCCACGCGGTCTCGGTCGGACCGGCCCCGCGGGCCGAGGAGGTCCTGCGGGCGGCGATCGCGCTCGGTTGCGATCTCGCCACCTGGGTGGAGGCGCCGGCCGAGGTCGGCTCGGAACCGATCGCCGCGGCGCGGGCGATCGCCCCGGCGCTGCGAACCATTCCCCATGCTCTCGTCCTCTGCGGGAAGCAGGCGGGTGATGACGAGAGCGGCCTGTTCTCGGGCGCGCTCGGGGAGTGGCTCGGGGAGCCGGACTTCGGCTACGTGATCGACCTGCGCTGGGACGCCGCAAGCGCCCGATTCCGGTTCCAGCGCGCGAGCGAGGCGGGCCTCGAGCGCTGGGAGTGCCCTCCCCCCTGCGTGATCGCGCTCCAGCAGGCCTGGAACGACCCCCGGACGGCGAAGCTGCCGGCGATCCTGCGCTCGCGCAAGGCACCGATCGCCCGGGTGGCGGCGGGGTCCCCGACCGGGGACGCGCCGCGGAGCGTGGCCGAGACGTTCGAGCTGCCGGCGCCGCGCACCGGGGCGCGGATGATCGAGTACGCGACCCCCGAGGAGGCCGCGCAGCGTCTGGTGAAGATCCTGCGGGAGGAGGCGAAGGTCTTCCCGTGAGCCGGCACGTGCTGGTCGTCGGCGAGGTCCAGTCCGGTCACCTCGTGGGAGCGAGCCGGGAAGCGGTCGGCGTCGCCCGCGCGCTCGGCGGAGGTAGCGCGGTCGGATTCCTCGGCGGGGCCGCGAGCCGGCCCGCGGCCGAAGAGTTCGCGCGCCTCGGGATCGGGCGCACGCTCCTGCGCGACGACGGAGCCTTGGAGGCGGCCGCGCCCGCGGTCGTGGCGCGTGCGGCGAAGCTCGGGGCCGAGCAGGCCGGCGCCTCGGTGGTCGTGCTCGGGGGCACGACGTTCGGCCGCGACCTCGCCGGGCGCCTGGCGGCGGCCTGGGACGCCGCGGCCGCGACCGGCGTCACCGAGGTCGCTGCGGTCGACGGGGGCCTCCGGGTCCGCCGCCCGGTCTTCGGCGGTCGAGCCACGGAGACCCGCCGGCTCGAAGGCGCGCGGCAGGTGGTCGCGCTGCGACCGCACGCATTTCCGCTACCGGCCGACGCCCCGGTAGCCGGCACGGTCGAGGTGCTGGCGGCGGACGGAAGGGCCCTGCCGTCCTCGGGCCAGCGGACCGGAATCGACGCGGTCGCCGCCGGAGCCGGGCCGAGCCTCACCGACGCCGCGATCGTCGTCTCGGGGGGTCGGGGGTTGAAGGATCCGCAGAGCTTCCGGCTGGTCGAGGAGCTCGCCGCCGCGCTCGGAGCCGCGGTCGGCGCGTCCCGCGCCGTGACCGACGCGGGCTGGCGCCCGAGCTCCTTCCAGGTCGGCCAGACCGGACGCTCGGTCTCGCCGCAGCTGTACATCGCGGTCGGCATCTCGGGCGCGATCCAGCATCTGGTCGGGATGGTGAGCTCCCGCGTCATCGTCGCGATCAACAACGACGCCTCGGCGCCGATCTTCCGCGTCGCCGACTACGGGATCGCGGGCGACCTGTTCCAGATCGTGCCGGCCCTCACGGCCGAGGTCCGGCGGGTGCGGGGCCTCGGATAGCGCCTACAGCTCCCGGACGAGATCGAGCGCGTCGCGGGCCACGGTCGTTCGGCCGAGACCCGCGGCCCGGCGCGCGCGGCCCAGCAGCTCGCGGGCGTGGCGCTTCGGTCCGCCGGTCTCGGTCATCATCGCACGGAAGAGCTCGGCGGCGAACCGCGGGTACGCCGTGTAGAAGCGCGGATTCCACTTGACCCGGTCGAGGCCCGCGAAATCGCGGAAGTCGCCGAGGATCCCCGCCGCCTCCAGGCGCCGGTCGTACTCGGCCAGCGCGCTCGCGTCCGAGGTGCCGGCCCGCTTCGCCGCGAGCGCCGTCTCCGCGGCCTCCAGGCCGGTTCGCACGGCGTAGTTCATGCCCTGGATCACGATCCCGTTCGAGAAGACGAACCCGGCAGCGTCGCCCGCGATCATCCAGCCGTCGCCGTGGAAGGCGGCCGGACGGCTCGCCCAGCCCGAGCTGATCAGCTTCGCCCCGTACTCGACGAGCTCCGCCCCCTTCAGCCGCGCGGCGATCGTCGGGTGGAGCTTGAACTGCTCCATCAGGTCGTGCGAGTACACGCCCTTGCCGAACAGCGACTGGAGGTTCAGGATCAGGCCGACCGAGAGCGTGTCGGCGTTGGTGTAGACAAAGCCGCCGCCCATCACCCCCGGAGGGAAGATTCCGGTCACCCACTCTTCGGCGTGACCCTCGCCCGGGCCGACGCCGAACCTCTCCTCGATCGTCGCGGGATCGAGGCGGTAGACCTCCTTGATGCCGAGCTCCGTGGCCTCCCCGCTCAGCCGCGGCTGCGGCCGGATCGGCGTGCCGAGCGAAACCCGGGAGTTCGCGCCGTCGGCGACGATCGTCACCGGGGCGGTCATCGTCTCGCCGCCCTGCACGATGCCGTGGACCCGGGCACCCTCCCAGTGGAGGCGCTCGACCGGGACCGACGGGACGACGGTCGCACCGGCGGCCTCGGCCCGCGACACCAGCCAGGCGTCCGTGCGCGCACGCAGCACGCTGTGGGCGACGAACGGCTCGCGCCGCCAGGCGGCATCCTCGAAATCGAAGGAGACCGCGCTCTCCGGGGTGAGGAAGCCGAAGCGCTTGCGCACGATGTGGCGCTCGACCGGCATCTCGTGCCACCAGTTCGGCAGGATGCGATCGAGGTCGTGCCCCCAGAGGACCCCACCGGACAGGTTCTTTGAACCCGGGTCCGCGCCCCGCTCGAGCAACAGGACGTTGGCCCCCCCCTGCGCGAGCCGGATCGCGGCCGCGCTGCCGGCCATGCCGGCGCCGACGACGATCGCGTCGAAGTCGTCGGGCATCCTCGGCCCGACGTGCGGGGGCCGATTTAACGCTGCGCGCGACTACCGGCCTGCGCCGCCCGTCCAGGGACCGGGCGCGGTCGGTGTCGGGGCGCTCGCGCCGACCGTCGCGTTCTCGATCAGCTTCTGGAATCGGAACGGCTTCGGGATACCCTTCCAATCCTCGTTGCCGAGGCGCTGACCGCCCTCGCTGCTCACCCGGACGCTGCCGTAGCCGAGCACCCGCTCCCCGAAGGTCTGGTGGACATCGACTCCGCGGACCTGGGTCACGGGGATCTCGTCGAAGTCCTTCGCGAGGATCCCCCGCTGCACGATCACCCGCCGGCTGGTGACGGCATAGACCGTGCGGACCCAGCGCAGGTAGCGGACCGCGATGAACAATAGTCCGATCAGGACGAGGAAGGCGAAGAAGATCATCGCGTAGAGCTGGAAGGACGACAGGCTCTGGTGGGTCCACGTGGCAAGGGTGGAGATCGCCGTGTTCCAGACCGAGAGCTGGAGGCCCCATCCGAAACGGTCGGCGGCGGTCAGGATCGTGAGGACGCCGGTGATCAGGATCCAGAGGATCGGGCCGGGGAAGTAGAACAGCTTGGTCGCCCGCGTTTCCGCGAGCAGGTACTCCTGGTTCGCGAGGTACGTTGCCTTGAGCAGCTTCGGCACGGCGCGATTGGAGGCGGCCGCCATCGCCCGTGGAGGGGGCTCCACCGAATGATAAACCCTCGTCCGCGCCCGCGGGGCCCTCCCGCGTTCCGCCTCGAGCCTTATACGGGACGGACGGTGAGGAGGTCGCGATGGGCGTGACCGACTGCCACGTCCACGTCAACCCGCTCTGGGAGATGCGGGCGGACGCGGTGCGCCTGCTCGCGCATTCGGACGAGGCCACCCAGCGCCTGCTGCGCGAACCGTCCGCGTTCCTCGAGTACCTCGATCGATCGGGCGTCGAGCGCGCGGTCCTCGTGAACTACGTGGCGCCGGAGGTGATCGGGTACACCGAGAAGACGAACGACTTCGTCGCGGAGTACTGTCGGGCGGATCCCGGGCGCCTGATCGCGGTAGGCGGGATCCGCCCGGACCATCCGGATCCGGAGCGAGAGATCGCCCGTCTCGCCGGGACCCTCGGCCTCCGGGGGATCAAGCTGCACCCGCCCCACCAGCTGTTCCGGCCGAACGCGTACACCGACGGCGAGCGGCCGGGCCTGCGGGCGCTCTACGCGGCGTGCGAGCGCGCCCGGCTGCCGATCATCGTCCACACCGGCACCAGCGTCTTCCCCCGGGCCCGCAACCGGTACGGCGACCCGCTCCTCGTCGAGGACGTCGCGATCGACTTTCCCGACCTCACGATCGTCCTCGCGCACGGCGGACGGCCGATCTGGATGGAGACCGCCGCCTTCCTCGCCCGTCGCTTCCCGAACGTCTGGCTCGAGGTGTCGGGAATCCCACCCGCCCGCCTGCTCGACTACTTCCCGCGGCTGGCCCAGCTCTCCGAGAAGGTCCTGTTCGGCACGGACTGGCCGGGGCCCGGGGTGCGGGACATCGGGGCGAACCTCGCCGCGTTCCGCGCGCTGCCGCTTCCGCAGGACGCGAAGCAGCGGATCCTCGAGGAGAATCCGCGACGCGTCTTTCCTCGTGCGCCTGCCAACTGAAATACTGCGCCTCGATGGTGCCGTCGTGCCCGACGAGCCGAAGGAGGAGTCCGGGGCCGAGCCGGCCCCGGCGACCCCGACCGAGGAGGTCCCCACGACCGTCGAGGTCGTGGAGGGCGGGGAGGAGGTCGGCCGGCTCCCGCTGCCCCGGCGCAACCGCGGCGAGTGCTTCGGGATCGCGAGCCAGCTCCTGGGCGCGGCGCGCATCCGCGTGATGTGCGAGGACTCGGTCTCGCGGATGGGGCGCATCACCGGGAAGATGAAGAAGAAGATGTGGATCCGCGAGGGCGACCTGTTGGTCGTGCGGCCCTGGGGCTTCCAGGAGGGGAAGGCCGACATCCTGTTCCGCTACAGTCGCACGCAGTCGCAGTACCTCGCCCGCAAGAACCTCCTGCCGGCCTCCGTGAACCTCTTCGGCACCGAGCCCCGGAGCGACGCCGCGACGCCGGCGTGAGGACGGCCGTGTGGGCGGCGTCGACCCGTCCGCTCTCCTCGCTCGAGATGGCGGTGCTCGAGGCGAACGCTGTCGCGCTCGGCGTCACGGTCGACCAGCTCATGGAGAACGCCGGCCGCGCCGTCGCGGAGGAGGCGATGCGTCGCCTTCCCTCCCCGCCGGCGCCGCTCGCGGTGGTCGCCGGGACCGGCAACAAGGGCGGCGATGCGACCTGCGCGGCGTTCTACCTGCACCAGTGGGGGTTCTCGCCGGAGATCTGGATGGTCCGGCCCCCGAGCGAGATCGCCTCGCGGGCCGCGCGGCGATGCTTCGAGCGGGTGGAGCGCCGATGCCCGGTCCACGTCGGTGTCCCGCGGGCCGAGGAGCTCGCCGAGAAGCCGCTCGTGCTCGACGGTCTGCTCGGGACCGGCCAGACGGGCCGGCTCCGCCCGCCGGTCCGCGAGGCCGTCGACGCGATCCGGGCCAGCGCCGTGCCGGTCCTTTCGATCGACCTGCCGACCGGGGTGATGGACCCCGAGGGGCTCCGGCCGAAGTGGACGGTCACGCTGACGACCGCGAAAGAGGAGATGGGGCCCGGGACCTCCGGAGAGGTGATCGTCCGGGACATCGGCATCCCGCCCGAGGCCTGGGGTCGCACGGGTCCGGGTGAATATCTGTTCCTGACGCGCGGCGCGGGGGCCGCCGATGCCCGCCGGACCGGCCGCGTGATCGTGGTCGGCGGGGGCCCGTACTCCGGCGCACCCGCGCTGTCGGCGATGGCAGCGCTGCGCTCGGGGGCGGAGCGGGCCACGGTCCTCGCGCCGGAGGGTTCCGCGGAGCGGATCCAGTCGTTCAGCCCGAACCTCGTGGTCCGGCCGTTCGGCGTCGGGCGGTTCCGACCGACCGACGCGCGGGAGATCATCGAGTTCGTGCGATCGGCCGGCCCGCAGGCGGTGATCGTCGGCATGGGCGCGGGCGCGCACCCGGAGACGGTCGAGGCCCTTGGCGAGATCGAGCGCGCGCTCGTGGGCACCGTGCCGGTGGTCGTCGACGCGGACGGGCTGGCCGCCGTGCCGTCGGCGGACGAGATCCGGGGGCGCGGCGACCGCGCGGTCCTCGTGGCGACGCCGAACGTCGGCGAGTTCGCGCGCTACTTCGACGGCGAGCGCACCGGACGGATGCCCGACGATGGCGCGCGGGCGCGCGAGATCGCTCGCGCTCGGAGCCTCACGCTGCTGGCGAAAGGGGACCCCGACCTCCTGAGCGACGGCGACAGCTGGTTCACGAACGCGCACCACCACCCGGCGATGACGGTCGGCGGGGTCGGGGACGTCCTCGCCGGCGTCGTCGGCAGCCTGCTCGCGCAGGGGCTGCGCTCGTGCCACGCGGTCCGGCTCGGCGCATGGTGGGTCGGCGACGCCGGCACGCGCGCCGCGGCGCGGCGGGGACGAGGCCTCGTCGCGACCGACGTGGTCGACGAGCTACCGGCGGCTCTCGTCGCCGCGCTCGGTCGCCTGGATGCGGGCGCCTAGGGCAGCGTCAGGCGTAGCGCACGCGGCCCTGGATCGCCTTCGCCCGCGCGCGCACCTCGGACGACCCGTCCGGGTTGCCGGAAACGTAGCCCTCGAGGAACGCCCGCACGAGCGCTTCCGCCTTGGGATGCAGCGCGCGCAGGTCCTCCTCCACCAGATGGAGGTCGATGCCCAGCTCCTCGAGCCCGGCGTTCTGCGCGCCCATGGAGAGGTCGATGAACGCCGGCGGCCCCTCCGGACCGTCCGGGAAGAGGACGTTCGAGCTCGTGAGGTCGCCGTGCGCGATGCCCGCGGCGTGGAGGGTGCCGAGCGCCGTACCGAAGGCGCGGACCGCGCGCGCGAGCGTCGCGGGCGATAGCGCGGCGTCCTCGAGCAGGCCCTTCAGCGTCGGCCCGTCGAGGCGCTCGAGGACGACGCGGTGGCGGGCGAGATCGAGGTCGTAGACGATCGGCGTGCGGACGCCGAGACGCCGGGCCTCGACGAGCAGGCGGACCTCGGTACGCGTCCGCTCGCGTCGCAGCCGCTCGTCGAGCGGCTTCGGCCGGTAGCCCTTCGCCTCGCGCTCCTTGAGGAGCGCTGAGAGGCCCATCCACTCGACCGCCCGAAGCGTGGCTTCTGCCCCCCGCGAGACCGCGGGACCGTCGGTCGCGTTCTTCGCCGCCACGAAGGCTCCCGGCCTGTGCGACGGGCACCCGCTATAAGACGGCTGGCGGCCCGCCCCACGCGCCGGCCCGACCCCGACCGGTCGGGTTATGAGCCGAGGCCCGTTCGACCCCGCGGTCGAACCGGATGACGGAAGGCGAACGGGTCGGACGCAAGAGCGAGGAGGACGGCGTCGAGATCCTGGTCCTGAAGAATCCGCCGGTCAACGCGCTCTCCACCGCCGTGATGGCGGACCTCGATCGTCGGGTCGCCGAGCTCGCCGCCGACCCCCAGGTCCGGGCCGTCGTCGTCACCGGTGACGGCCAGTACTTCAGCGCGGGCGCGGACGTGAAGGAGATGGCCTCGCTCGACCTCGGACAGGCCCCCGAGATCGCGCGCCGGGGCCTGGCCGTGTATGGCCGGCTCGCGGCCCTGAAGCCGCCGGTGATCGCGGCGATCAACGGACTCGCGGTGGGCGGTGGTCTCGAACTCGCCCTCGCCTGCGACCTGCGGGTCGCGGGCGAGTCGGCGAAGTTCGGCGCGCCGGAGGTGAGCCTGGGCCTGATCCCCGCCTACGGCGGCACCCAGCGCCTGCCCCGCCTCGTCGGCCTGGCGAAGGCGAAGGAGCTGATCCTCACCGGCGCGATGATCTCGGCCGCCGAGGCGCTGCGGATCGGGCTCGTCAACAAGACCGTCCCGGCGGGCCAGGAGCTGCGGGCCGCACGCGACCTCGCGCACACGATCGCGCAGCGGGCCCCGAGGTCGGTCCAGGCGGCCAAGCGCGCGATCGTGGAGGGCCTCGAGCTCGGCCTCGGCCCGGGTCTCGAGAACGAGAGCCGGCTGTTCGAGACGGAGGTGCTGCCGACGAACGATCTCGCCGAGGGGATCCTCGCGTTCGCCCAGCGGCGTCCGCCCAAGTTCACGGGGACCTAGGCGATGCCGATCGACTTCTCGTTCACCGCCGACCAGGAGGCGTTCCGCGACGCGGTGCGGACCTTCCTCGCCAAGGAGGTCGCGCCGGTCGTCGCCGAGATGGACGAGCGCGAGGAGTTCCCGCGCGCGAGCGTTGCCAAGATGCAGGCCGAGGGGTATTTCGGCGTCCCGATCCCGGAGGAGTACGGAGGGCTCGGTCTCGGCAAGGTTGGCTACTGCCTGTTCCTCGAAGAGCTCGGGCGCGTCGACGCCTCCCACGGGGTGATCGTCGGCGCCCACACCTCCCTCGGGATGACCCCGCTGCTCTACTACGGCACCGAGGAGCAGAAGCGCCGCTGGCTGGTGCCCGCGGCGAAGGGCGAGAAGCTCCTCGCCTTCAGCCTCACCGAGCCGGGCTCGGGCAGCGATTCCGGCGCCGTCCACACCGTCGCCGAGCGCGACGGTGACGGGTGGGTGATCACGGGCAACAAGATCTACGTCTCGAACGGCCGCGAGGCCGATGCGATCATCCTGATGGCCGGCAACGACGTCAAGCTCGGCCCGAACGGGGGCGTCACCGCCTTCGTCGTCGACGCCGGGCTCGCGGGCTTCTCGGTGGGCCGATGCGAGAAGAAGATGGGCCTGCACGGGACGTCGACGGCCGAGCTGATCCTCGACCACGTGCACGTCGGGCCCGAGGCGGTCCTCGGCGAGGTAGGGAAGGGCTTCTCGATCGCGATGACCGCGCTCGACGTCGGCCGCGTCTCGCTCGGCGCGGCCTCGCTCGGCGGCATGCAGGCCGCGACCGCGCAGGCGCTCGAGTTCTCCAAGAACCGGACCCAGTTCGGCCTGCCGATCAGCGAGTACCAGGCGATCCAGTTCAAGCTCGCGGACATGGCGATGAAGATCCACGCGCTGCGTTTCATGGTCTACCACGCCGCGGCCCAGCAGGACCGGCTCGGTACGAACCCGAAGGCGTGGGGCCGCCTCGAGCGGGCCCAGAAGACCCGGGACGCGGCGACCGTGAAGTGCCTGGCCTCGGAGTGGGCGAGCGACGTGATCGACCAGGCGCTGCAGATCCACGGCGGACTCGGCTACATCCGGGGCACGCCGATCGAGCGGGCCTACCGCGACGCCCGGATCAGCGAGATCTTCGAGGGGACGAACGAGATCCAGCGCCTCGTGGTCTCGCGCGACCTCATCGCGCGGGGGCCGTAGCCGGCGCGGGCGAGCCGGTCGCGGCGACCGGCACCGCGTCCTCGCCCCGCAATACGCGCCGCAGGACCTTCTGTACGCCGCTGCGCGGCAGCGCGTCCCGGAACTCGACCGCCCTCGGGGCCTTGTAGTGCGCGATGCGCTCTCGCACGAAGGTGATCAGCTCGTCGGCCGACGGGTGCGTGCCGGGTTTCGCGACGACGAACGCCTTGACCGCCTCGCCGCGCTCGGGGTCCGCCATGCCGACGACCGCGACGTCCTGCACCGCGGGATGCTGGAAGAGGATCTCCTCCACCTCGCGGGGCCAGACCTTCATGCCGCCGACGTTGATCATGTCCTTCTTGCGGTCGACGATGTAGGCGTAGCCGTCCGCGTCCAGACGCGCCACGTCGCCGGTGCGGAGCCATCCGCCGCGGAGCACGGCGGCCGTCTCCTCGGGGTGGCCGAAGTAGCCGACCATCACCTGGGGACCGCGCACCTCGAGCTCGCCGACCTCCCCGGGCGCGAGCGCCTGGCCCCCGGTCTCGAGGTCGACCACCCGGTGGTCCGTCGAGGGCAGCGGCAGGCCGATCGAGCCCGGCCGCTGCTCGCCGGTCGGCGGATTCGCGTGGGTCACGGGGGACGCCTCGCTGAGCCCGTAGCCCTCGATCAGCTTGCCACCGGTGAGCGCCTCGAACTTCTTCTTCACCTCGAGCGGCAGCGGCGCCGAGCCCGACAGGCAGTAGCGGATCGAGTGGATCCGGTGCCGGCCGACATCCGGCTGGTTCGCGAAGGCGTTGTAGAGGGCCGGGACGCCGGGGAACTCCGTCGGCTGGTAGCGGTCGATCAGCCGGAGCGCCTCGCGGATCTCGGGTCGGGTCTGGATGACGATCGTCGCGCCGTCCGCGAGGCCCATCAGGAGCGCGACCGTGAGGCCGTAGATGTGGAAGAACGGGATGGAGGCGAGGATGACGTCCTCGCCCGGTCGCCGCGTCGTGTTCCAGGCGATCGACTGCCGCACGTTGGCGACGAGGTTGCGGTGCGAGAGCATCGCGGCCTTCGGCACCCCGGTGGTCCCGCCGGTGTACTGGTAGACCGCGACCGTCGTCGCCGGGTCCGCCCGGAACAGGTCGACCGACCCCTGGGTGCGGCGGGCGCTCGCGTAGGGCTGGATCCACGGCTCCACCGGCAGGTCGGTCGGAAGGTGCTGGCGCTGGAGGACACGGTTGACGAACGGCCGCAGGTACCACGGGTAGAACTCGCGCAGGCGCCCGAGGAAGACCACCGGCACCGGGTAGTCGGCCCGTATCTTCGCGACGTTGGGGTACAGGATCTCGAGCGTCACGAGCGCCTTGGGCCCGGCGTCCCGCAGGAGGCGCGACAGGTCGACCCCCAGGTAGAGCGGGCTCACCTGGACCACGATCGCGCCGAGACGGAGCGTCGCGAGCAGCGCGACCGGGTACAGCGGACAGTTCGGCAGGTAGAGCGCGACGCGGTCTCCGGGGCCGATCCCGTTCTGGCGCAGCGCGGCCGCGAAGCGCTCCGACTCCTCCCAGAGCTGCCGGTAGCTCCAGCGCCGGCCATAGTAGACGAGGGCGCTGCGGTTCGGCCAGGCGCGGACCGACGCGGCGACCATCTCGCTGAGCATCTCGTCGGGCACGTCGACCGTCGGCGGGACTTCCGGCGGGTAGTGCCGGAGCCAGACGCGATCGACCTCGGCGGCCGGCGCGCTCATGTCGCAGCGCCCCCGTCCTTCGCGAACTGGACGCCGGGCCGGTAGCTCGGCACGAAGTGCACCCGATCGCCGATCGCGATCTGCCGGTCCTCCTTCACGCTCGGCATCCACCCGGTGATCCGACCCCCCTCGTCGAGCTCCACGACCACGTAAGCGTACGGTGCGTCGTTCAGGAAGTCGTCTCCCGGGACCGTGAGCACCGTGAACGCGATGATCGTCCCCCGGCCGGAGAGCGTCGCCTCGGTCCGATCGCGCTCGCCACAGCGGGGGCACCGGAGTCCCCAGGTCGCGGTGAGCAGGCCGCAGTGGGCGCAGCGGAAGCCCCGCAGGGTCCCGTCCTCCTCGTAGGCGCGCACGAAGTCGGCGATCGTGTGCGGCGCCGCGGGTAGCTCGTCGGACATGCGGCCCGGAGCGCCTACCGGCGGGAGAAGATGTGCACCGAGCAGGAGCCGCCCGTCGCCCCGACGTTGTGCGCGAGGGCGGTCTCGGCGCGGGGGACCTGGCGTCCGCCCGCCCGGCCGTTGAATTGCTCGAAGATCTCCACGACCTGGCTGGCGCCCGTGGCGCTCACCGGGTGGCCCTTGGCCTTCAGCCCGCCGGACGGATTGACGGGCAGCCGACCGTCGTGGGCCGTCGTCCCGTCGACCTCGGCCGCCCCAGCGCTGCCGCGGGGGAAGAACCCGAGGTCCTCGAGCGCGAACAGCTCGGCGATCGTGAAGCAGTCGTGGACCTCCAAAAAGTCGATGTCCTTCGGCGTGAGCCCCGCCTGCCGGAACGCCTTCGTGGCGGCCGTGCGGGTGGCCGGAAGTCCGAGGAGATCCGGGCGGTCCTGCATCTCCGTGATCGACCCGGAGCGTGCCGAGGCGCGGATGACGAGCGGCTCGTTCGCCGGCGACCGGACCGCCTCCCTCGCGGCGACGACGACCGCCGCCGCCCCGTCCGAGAACGGACAGCAGTCGTACAGGCGCAGCGGGGAGGCGATCATCGGGGAGCGCAGGTACGTCTCCATCGAGATCTCCTTCTGGAACTGGGCGTGCGGATTCCGCGCCGCGTTGGCGTGGTTCTTGATCGCGACCGAGCCGAGCACCTCGGGCCTCATCGGGAAGCGATGCTGGTAGGCGTTGGCCAGGGTCGCGTAGAGGCCGGGGAACGTCGCGCCGTTCCGCGTCTCGAACGCGTAGTCGGCGGCCTCGGCGAAGTAGCTGGTCGCCGTCAGGGTGTCGAGCTGCGAGAGCTTCTCAACCCCGACGACGAGCGCCGCGTCCGTGAAACCCCCCGCGACGTGGACGAACGCCTCGTGGAGGGCCGCGCTCGACGACGAGCACGCGGACTCGATGGTGCATGACGGAACGTCCGGGATCCCGAGCCCGCCGTTGATCAGCGGTCCGACGTGGCCCTGCTTCTCGGTGAGCCCGAAGCAGTTCGAGACGAACGTGTAGCCGATATCCTTCGGCTCGAGCCCGGAATCGCGGATCGCCTCGAGCGCGACCCGCGTCGCGGCCTCCCGGCCCGTCTCGGCCATCTTGCCGAAACGGTTCGACGCCGCGCCGACGACCCACGTCTCGCGCATCCGCTCCTCCGTCCATCCGAGCGCGAGCGAGGCCTTTAGGCTAGCCGGTTGCGCGCCCCCGCTCGCCGGCGGCTTCCGTCCCGGGAAGCCCGAGCAAGGCACGCAGGCGTTCGAACGCTCGCGTTGCTGCGGCCGCGTCGCGCGTCTTGAACAGGATGCGTCCGCTGCGGCTGATCGTCGCCTCGGGGTCGGTGGCCGCGAGCAGCATCACGCGCGCATCGACCACCGCGATGCCCTCCGCTTCGAGGGTCCGACGGACCCGATCCAGATTCAGTCGCAGCGCCGGATGCGGGACCGCCTCGTATCCACCGCCGCCCGAGCAGATCCGCAGCGACCGGTACATCGCGGCCCTCAGCCGGCGCGCTGGCCCGGCGTCAAGGATCCGATCCCGCTCGTCGCGGGCCGGCGGACTCGGTCCGGTCGCGCGGGACTATACGTACTGCTTGCAGTCGTAGCAGTAGTAGCGTCCGTACTGGGGGACGTAGGTGGTCGGCTTTCCGCAGGTCCCGCAGAACGGTGCCGCCTGGGCGCCCGGAGGCGGAGCCGCCGGCGGCGCAGCCGCCGTGGGAGCGGGCGCCGGTGCCGGCGCCGGTGGGGCGCCCCACGCAGGGGGCGCGCCGGGCGGAGGCATCTGGCCGCTCGCCATCGCGCGGGACTGGTTGATCAGCGGGTCGAACTTCAGGTACGCGATCAGCAGGATCACGCCGAGGATGATCCCGAAGATGAAGCCCAGGATCATCCAGAGCAGCGTCTGGGACTTGGCCGCCTCGTACTGGTGGCTGTTGACCTTGGCCTCGATCTGCTTGGTCTGGGTCCAGACGAGGAAGAGGAACACGCCCGCGATCGCGAGGTAAATGGCCGGGATCAGCGCGCCGGCGATCGCTCCGCCACAGTAGGGGTCGAAGCCGATGTAGGTCGCACAGATGCTGGCGAGGTACGCGATCCATGCGACGTAGGCAATGCCTCCGATCAGCAGCAGAATGCCGAAGATCAGCGCGAGCAATCGCGCAATGTGCAGCATCGAGCGGATCGACTGCGCTTCGGCGGGCTCTTGGTATCCCATCGCGTTCAGCATCGCGAACTCTCCGTAAGGGCGAGGGGGGGACCCATCCGCCGCCTACTTAAACGTAGCGAATTTTTCGCGCCCCGGCCTTTCGCGCGCGGCCCGTCGTCAAAGCACGACGGCCTTGCGGACGCAGTCATCGACGATCTGCTCGACGTCGAGGAGCTCCTCTTCTCGCACGATCTGGACGAGGTTCGAGCGGGTCGCGGGTCGGTCGGGGACGGCCTGGCAGCAGACGCCGGGGCGCGTCGAGATCCCGTAGGTGCCGATCTCCTTCGCCACGGCCTCGATCTCCTGCTTGTCGAAGCCGATGAGAGGCCGCACGATCGGGAGGCGCACGGCCACCGTCGCGCTGTGCATGTTCGACAGCGTCTGCGACGCGACCTGTCCGAGGGCCTCCCCCGTCACGAGGAAGGACGCGGCCTCGCGCTCGGCGACGCGTTCGGCCGACCGCCACATGAAGCGCCGGCAGAGCACGCAGCCCACGTGGCGATCGGTGGTCCGCATCAGCGTCGTCTGCGTCGAACCGTGGGGAACGACGTACAGCGGGATCGCCTGGCGGTAGCGCGCACGCAGCAGACCAAGGTGATCGACGACCTTCTCGAGCGGCGAGTCGTCGGTGAACGGCCGGTTGTCCATGTGGACGGCGAGCATCTCGTGGCCCTGGCGGAGCAGGAGGTCGAGCGCCACCGGCGAGTCGATGCCGCCGCTCATCAACATCACGCCTCGCGCCATCGACGCCGAATATCGCGACCCCGTTCTTTAGACCATCCGTGCCCGCACGGACCTCGGCCTAATCGGGGACCGGGCCGAAGAACTCGATCCAGTTGCCGTCCGGGTCCCGGGCGTAGATGATGTTCTCGTATCGCTCCCGGATGCGCGCGACGATCGGGAGTCCCTGGCGCCGCAGGCGGCGCTCACAGGCCGCGACGTCCGACACGCGGAAGCCGAGGTGGTCGAATTCCGAGCCCCGACGGAACGGCTCGAAGAATCGGGTCCTGCGCGGGTAGAAGTTGAGCTCGAGCCGCTGGGCGGCACCGGGGAACGACAGGTGCACCCAGCGTCCGCCGTGCTCCATGCGGCCGCGGCGGTGGACCCGAAAGCCAAGCCGCCGGTAGAATCGAAGCGACCGCGGCAGATCGCGGACGCGAAGGCCGGCGTAAACGAACTGCACCTTCAATCGCGGCACGACCGCGCGAGAGCTCCAGCGTCCCATAACCCTGAGCGCTCGCCGCCGCGGACGCCCGTCACGGGAACTGCCCCGGCGCGACGGGTAAATACGGAGGCCCGGTCGGCGCGCGGTGACCGACGCACCGAGCGCACCGGTCGCGCTCTTCGCACGCGACGAGGGAAAGGGTGCCCCCCTGCTGCTGCTCCACACGGTCGGCGGGAGCCACGCCGTCTGGGACGGGGTGCTTCCGGTCCTTGCCCGCGACCTTCGGGTCCTGGCGCCGGACCTGCGGGGGCACGGCCGGTCGCCCCTTCCCGACGGAGCGGGATTCTCGTTCGAGGAACTCGAGGGAGACCTGCTCGCGCTGCTCGACGCCAAGGGCATCGAGTCCGCCTATGTCGTCGGGCTCTCCGGCGGGGCGCTCCTCGCGTTACGATTGACGCTCGATCACCCCGAGCGGGTCCGGGGGCTCGTGATGGTGAGCGGCGCGGCCTACACCGACAACCACACGCGCGCGATCACCCAGCGGTGGGCCGACACGCTGGAGAAGGAGGGGCGCGACGCGCTCGGCCTTCGGATGCTGAAGGATCTGTACTATCCGGACTGGATCGAGGCGCACCTCGACTTCGCCGACACCGTGCGCGCGGCGGTGATGCGGCAGGACCTTGCTCCCACGACGCGATGGGCGGGCGCGATGGAGCGCTTCGACGAACGCGCCCGGATCGCGAGCGTGGCGCGGCCGACCCTGATCGTCCAGGCGATGGACGACCAGGTCGTCGACGCGTCACACGGTCGCATCCTGCGCCAGTCGATCCCGGACTCCCAGATCCGCATCCTGCCGCAGACCGGGCACATGGTCCCTATCGAGCGGCCGGAGGAGACGAGCGCGGCGGTGGCCGAGTTCGTCCGGGTCGTCGAGGCCCGGCGGAGCACGGGGCCGCGATCCACGTGAACCCGGCGACGGCCCGCGCCGTCGGGCTTATGAGGCGCCCGGCGAATCGGGCGGTGATGGCCGACGACGCGGCGGAGATGGCCGAGCGGCTGGAACAGCTGGAAAAGGACCTCAAGGATCTGCGCGCTCGACTCGCGGTCCTCGAGCGCCAGCTCGATCCTCGTTCGGAGCACCCGTCGGACCGCCAGGCCGTGCGCGAGAAGGTCGCCTACGACTGGCAGGCCTGATCGTGGCGGGGCCGGCCGTCGCCGCGGACGGCGCCGCGCCCCGGACGATCGCGGGCCTGCTCGGGCGCCACGCCGACACCTCGCCACCCGTCGGGACCGCGGGGGCTTCGGTAACGATCGTCCTCCGGCAGGGCCGGGTCGAGGTCGAGGTTCTCCTGATCGAGCGAACGGAACGGACGACCGACCCCGCCTCCGGCCAGGTCGCCCTGCCGGGGGGGCACGTGGAGGAGGTGGACTCTTCGCTGGCCCGGACCGCGCTCCGGGAGCTCGACGAGGAGGTGGGCCTCGCGGAGTCCGACCTTGCGGGCCCGATCCGCTACGTCGAGACGAAGGACGCCCCCCGCTTCCGCCTGGCGGTGGCCGTGTTCGCCGCGGAGCTCGGGGCGGATTCGGGCCCTCCCTCCGCTCGCAGCCGCGACGAGGTCGCCCACATCTTTTGGCTGCCACGCTCGGCCCTCGCCGCCACCCGCCGCGTACCCCGGGACACCACGCTCGGGTGGATCGACGTCAGCGCCACGGTCTACGAGGGTCACGTGCTGTGGGGGTTCACCCGACGCGTGCTGCGGGACTTCTTCGCGTTGCCCGCCGAGGACGAGCTGGTCGGGCTCCCCTTCGCGCCACGGCGCACCACCGAGGGCGGGGCCGTTCCCGGCGCGGGTTCCTGAGCTTCGGCCGGGATCTCATCTACCCGTCCGGACTCCTCGGCGCGTGCCGTGGACTCGCACGATCCACCTGACCTGCCCGAAGTGCGCTACCGGCTTCGACTTCGAGTTCATCCCGGGCGCCTCGCTCACCGGCCTTCGGCTGGGGAGCTCGCGCTACATGCGCTGCCCCATCTGCCGCCGATTCTCCGTCTTCCCGATGCACCCGGCCGAGGCGAGCCCGCCGACTCTCTCCCAGGAGACGCCGCCGACCGCCCGGTGATCCGCGGCCGAAGATGCCCGAGACCTCGGATGCCCCGCCGCGATTCAGTGACGCCCGGGTCACGGTGCGCTGGGTCCTGCGGCTGATCGTGCCGATCGTGGTGATCACGACGCTCGTGGCGGTCGAGTTCCCGAGGCCGGCGGTCGCCGTCGGCGCCGCGGTGACGGTCGTGGGGTCGCTCGTGGCGATCCTCGCGTTCGGGCTGTGGCGCGTCCGCCTCCCGCGCACCCGGTGACGCGGCTCGCCCGGGGTGCCGGAGTCGCCCGGTGCGGCCCAAAAATCGCGGAGCATTTATATACCACTTTATATACTCCCGCGCCGGGGATATCGTTGGTGAAGATTCGAATCGAGAACGTGGTCGCGTCGACGTCCCTCGGCGACGAGCTCGACCTGCAGTCGATCGCGCTCGGGCTCGACGGCGCGGAATACGAGCCCGAACAGTTCCCCGGGCTCATCTATCGGCTGAAGCAGCCGAAGACCGCGATCCTGCTGTTCCGCTCGGGCAAGGTCGTCTGCACCGGCGCGAAGAGCATGCACGAGGTCGAGGAGTCGATCCGAACGGTCGCCGCCCAGATCAAGAAGGGCGGTCAGAAGATCAACATGCACCCGAAGATCGAGGTCCAGAACATCGTCGCGAGTTCCGATCTCGAGAGCGAGATCAACCTCAACGCGATCGCCGTAACGCTCGGCCTCGACCGGGTCGAGTACGAGCCGGAGCAGTTCCCCGGCCTCGTGTGCCGGATCGACGAGCCCCGGGTGGTCGTCCTGCTGTTCGGCAGCGGCAAGCTCGTCTGCACGGGCGCGCGCAAGCCGTCCGACGTCGAGGTCGCCGTCAAGAAGATCACCAAGGAGCTCCAGGGCGCGGGTCTCCTGCGCTAGGCCGGGGCGCACGGGGACGGCCGGGGTGCCGCTACCGGACGGCCTTCCGGTCGTCGACCACCACTGCCATCTCTCCCCGCACGGCGAGGGGGTCGCCGCGGCCCGCCGGTTTCGGGCTGCGGGCGGAACCCACCTGTTCCTCGCCACCCAGAACTATACCGGAAGCGTTGCGCGCTCGCTCGACGACTACGCCGGGCAGTTCGAGACCACAATCCGCCTCGCCGCGCGGGTTCGCGCGGACGCAGGCGTCGTCGCCTACCCCGTCGTCGCACCGTACCCGGTCGACCTCGTGGAGCAGGCCCGGACGATCGGCCTCGCCGAGGCCGAAGCGCTGCACCGGTCCGCGCTCGATCTCGCGGGCCGCGCGGTAGCGGAAGGCCGCGCCGTCGCCATCGGCGAGGTCGGCCGCGCCCACTTCCCGGTCAACGCGGCGATCGCGGCGGCGCTCGACCGGGTCCTGGACCATGCCCTCGCCGTGGCCCGCGACGCCCGCTGCCCGGCGATCCTCCACAGCGAGGACCTCGACGCGGCCGGCTACCGCGAGCTGGCGACGCGAGCACGAGGGGTCGGCCTTCGGCCCGAGCGGGTCGTCAAGCATTACGCCCGCGGCCGAGTGCCGACGCCGCTGCGCGACGGCCTCGTCCCGTCGTACCTCGCCGCTCGGGATCTCGTGGGCGAGGTCGTCGGAGATCCGGCGCCGTGGTTCCTGGAGACCGATTTTCTCGACGATCCCCGCCGGCCGGGAGCCGTGCTCGACCTCGCCACGGTCCCACGGCGCGCCCGGGCGATCGCCGAAGGCACCCCCGGCGGGGCGGAACGCCTGGTCGTGCCGTTCGTGGAGTCGATCGCGCGGGTGTATGGCCTCGACCTGGAGGCGCCGCGGGAGCGGGGACCCTGACGCCGTCGCCGCGCCCGCGCGGACGATTGATCGCGATCGAGGGGATCGACGGCTCGGGGAAGAGCACCCTCGTTCGCGCGCTCGCGCGCCGCCTGCGGCGGCGCGGCTGGTCGGTCGCCCGACGGCACGAACCGGCCGACCCCTCGCTCGGGGTCCTCGCCCAGCGCGCCGGCGTGCTCGACCCGTGGACCGCCGGCGTCTACTTCACGATCGACCGGTTCGCGGCGCGCCGGGCCCTGGCGCGCGACCTCGCCCGTCACGACGTGGTGATCGCGGACCGATCGTTCTACTCGACCCTCGCCTATCAGGGCTCCGCGCTCCCGCCCCGGGACCGCCACCGCCTGGAGCGCCTGCAGCGGCTCGCAACCGTGCCGCCCGACCGGGTGGTCCTGCTCGATCTGGAGCCGGCCGACGCGCTGCGTCGCGTCGGCGGGCGGGCCGGGCGCCGCGGGCCACTCGAGCGACGCCGGCGGCTCGAGCGCGCCCGACGGGAGTACCGACGCCTCGCTTCGCGTGGGCGATGGATCGTCCTGGACGCCCGCGCGTCCCCGAGCGACCTCGCGCGTACGCTCACGGAGCGGCTCGTCCCCGGGCTGCCCCCGCCGTCCGGTCCGCGCCGGCCCGGAGCCCGACGGCGAAGCTGATATTGCCCACGCGGGTCGGGGACCGCGCCCCATGAGCCCGCCCGCGTCGCTGTTCCTCGCCGAGGAGACGCTCGATCCGTCGTTCCTGCCCGCTCGTCTTCCGCACCGCGAGACCGAGCGCGCCCTGCTCGACCGTCGCTTCCGCGCGAGCCTCGCGAAGGGGCTCGCCTACCACGCGCTGGTGACCGGGGGCGTGGGAAGCGGAAAGACCGCGCTGGTGCGACGCGTCGCGGCGGATCTCGAGAAGGCCGGTCGGCTGGCGGACCTCCCCGTGCGCTCGGTCTACATCAACTGCTGGCGTCGCGCGAGCGACCGGACGGTGATGCTCGACCTGCTGCGCAGCGTGCACGTCTCGCTGCCCGACCGGGGCTACAGCCTGTCGGAGATGATCGACGTCTTCGAGCAGGGTCTGCGGCGCAGCCCGCAGCACCTAGTCGTCCTGCTCGACGAGGCGGCGTCGCTCGTCCGCCAGGAGACCCGGCTCGTCTACCTCCTCTCGCGCTCGCGCGAGGTCGAGCTCGGCTCGATCTCCCTGGTGCTGGTCGCGGTCGAAGACCTGTTCCCGTACCTCGACGCCCCGAGCCGCTCGAGCTTCGGGGTCACGCACCGGCTCGCCCTCGCCCCGTACGACCGGACGGCCCTCACCGACATCCTGGAGGAGCGGGCGCGCCTGGCGCTCAGACCGGGCCGCGTGGAGCGCGAGGTCCTCGATCAGGTCGCCCGCATCGCGGCGCCCAACGGCGACGCCCGCTTCGCGCTCGAGATCCTCGCCGGCGCGGCCCACGCCGCCGAGGACGCCGCCGCGGAGGCGATCACCCCCGAGCACGTCCGACGGGCGAAGGGCTCGCTGCTCCCGACCCTCGCCGAAACGCATCTCGAGGCGCTGAGCACGAACCAGCTCAGCGTGCTGCTCGCGCTCAGCCGGTCGTTGAAGCGCCGCGGCGCCGCGGTCGCCAGCCAGAAGCTCCGGGCGACCCACGCCGCGCTCGTCGAGGAGCTGGGCGCGCCGACGATGAGCCGGACCACGTTCTGGCGGACCCTGAAGGAGCTCGAGCGCGAGGGCCTCGTGACGCTCGACGCCGGCGATTCCGGCGAGTCGAGCCAGGTCGGCATGGACGAGCTGCCCGCCAGCCTGTTGACCACGCTCCTCGAGGAGCGGACCGGCGGCGCCCGGTCGCGCAAACGCTAAACCGCGAGCCCCTGTCGGCGGGCGGTGGCGACGGTTTCGCTCGCGGCATCGCCGATCCGGCCGGCGCACGGCCTGCCCGCGTGGATCCGCACACGGCCCCCCCACGGCGACCGCTACCCCGAGGTCCGGGAGATCCTCGCGCGCGAGCGGCTGGGGACCGTCTGCCGCGAGGCGCGATGTCCGAACCTAGCGGAATGCTGGTCGTCCGGCACGGCCACGCTGATGTTGCTCGGCACCGACTGCACGCGGCGCTGCGGCTTCTGTGCCGTCACGACGCGCTGGCCGCGGGGGCTCGTCGACCCCAGCGAGCCCGAACGGGTGGCGGCGGCCGTACACGACTGGGGCCTGCGGTACGTCGTTCTCACGCAGGTCTGCCGCGACGATCTTGAGGACGGCGGCGCTCGGGTCCTCGCGGACACGGTACGCGCGCTGCGCCGCACCTCCCCCGGCGTCCGCGTCGAGCTGCTGATCGGCGACCTCGGCGGCAGCGAGCGCTCGCTCGAGAGCCTCGTCGTCGACCCGCCGGACGTGCTCGCCCACAACCTCGAAACGGTCCGATCGCTCAGCTCCCGGGTCCGGGACCGGCGGGCCGGCTACGAGCGCTCGCTCGAGGTGCTCGCGCGGGTCCGCGAGCTCGGCCCGCCCGGGCTCGTGACGAAGAGCTCGATCATGCTCGGCCTCGGCGAGGGGCGGCCGGAGCTCCAGCAGGCGTTCGTCGACCTGCGGCGGGCCGACGTCGATCTGCTCACGCTCGGCCAGTACCTGCGGCCGAGCGCGGCCCACCTACCGGTCGCGCGGTACGTCCCGCCGGAGGAGTTCGCCCAGCTCCGGAGGGAGGCGCTCGACGTGGGCTTCGCCGGCGTCGAGGCCGGCCCGATGGTCCGCAGCTCCTACCACGCCGAGGAGCTCTTCTGGGACGGACGGCGCCGCCGAGGGGGTTAGGCGATGGCGAAGAAGGCCCGGCGCAAGCTCGAGGAAGAGGAGGAGGAGGCGTTCGAGTTCCCGGTGTTCGACGAGGCCGCGTTCGCGAGGAAGGAGTTCGAGCTCGGTACCGGGTTGATCCTCGCAGGCCTCCTGACGGTGATCCTCGGGGTGCTCGGCTGGATCCTGACCGCGAGCGGCCTGCCCTGGTTCGCGCCGCTCGTCGTCGGCCTCGCCGTGATCGCGGCCAGCCCGTTCCTGATCGGCCGGCTGCGCACCCTGTCGAGCCAGTTCACCAAGGGCGACTGGGCCGGCCTGATCGTGCTCGAGTTCTTCGGCTTCCTCGCGCTCTGGTTCCTGCTGCTCAACATCGCGCCGCGGGCGATCTAGTCCGGGACGAGCCAGGGCAGGCGCTTATCCAATAGCTCCCGCAGGGCCGCCTCGAGCGCGGGGGAGTCCGGCGCCCCGGCGAGCGGGTGGACCTCGACGCGCGACGGGTCGCTGGGCGTGAGGTCTCGGCCGAGCGACAGCCGCGGGAGGATCGCGCGGATCACGGTCTCGACCTCCCGGTCCGCCCGCAGCGTCTCGACGCCGAGGCTACCATCGGCGCGCACGAACGGTCCCTGCACCACCGGCGCCTCCGGTCGAGTCCACTTCTCGAGGAAGTGGCCGACCCGGTCCAGCCCCGGCGGCGGTCCTTCCTGGTGGCGCACCGCCGAGCGGCGGGCGTGGGCTACCTCGAGCACGACGAGGACGTGCTCGGGTCCGACGACGCTGGAGGAGCCGAGGACCTCGAAGCCGCTCCGAGCGATCTCCTGGACGATCGCGCGCTCGGCCTTGCGGACCTGCGGGTAGAGCGTATCGTCGACGAGGTCGGGGCGGGGCAGGCGCACGACGCTCGCGTGGCTCGCCCGCGCCTCGAGCCGACGGAGGGCCTCGGCGCGGCGCAGCGGAGGGGGGGACTGGGGCGAGAAGAACGCCTCGCTCGGCGCCGCGAGGTAGGCGGACGCGGCGAGCACCACGAGGGCGAGGTTGCGGCGGGCGAGCGCGCTCGCCACGTTGCGATTCGGGTCGACCGGATCGGCGAGGATCAGCGCCACGTCGGCGGGCAGCCGCGGGGGCCGGGGGCCGCCGTCCGTGAGGTCCACGGGGAGCCGCCAGAGCCGTGCGGCCTCGAGCAGGCGCCGCATCGAGCCGAACCGGAGCACGAGGAGCTCGACCAGGTACCCCGAGAACCCCTCGGTCTTCGCCTCGGAGCCGTAGACCCCGAGGCTGCGCAGGAACTCCTTCGCGAGCCGGACCTGGCTGACGAGCTCCGCCGTCTCCCGCTCCGCGAGGTACGCCTGGTGGAACGGCGTGCGATCGACCGGTGACAGGGGACGGGATGGGTCGCTCACGGCGAAGCCGGGGACCGCGTCGACCCGGAAGCCCTCGAACTCCCCCCGCAGGTACGGGTGCTCGGCGTATCGGGTCTCCGGCCGGGAGAGCACCGCCCGGCCGAGGGCGAGGCCCTCCTCGCGAAGCCGATCGCGCGAGAGCTCGGGCGGGAACAGCAGGAACAGGTCGAGATCGAGCCGGTCCGCGAGGAACGTTCCCCGGGCGGCGCTCCCGGCGACGAGCGCGCGGACGAGCGGGCTCCCGCGCTCCCGGGCGGCCGCCTCGACCCGACGAACGAGATCGGCGCGCACGCGCGCGACGCGCTCGAGGAGCTCTGGCGCGGGAGCGATCCGCTCCGCGACGCGACGCTCGATCGCCTCCGCCCCGGGGGCCGCCGACGGCGCGCTCGCACCTCCCGCCATCGGGGAACCGGACGCCCCTGGGGAAATGAACCTTCGGCCGGAGGGCCGGCGCCCGGGCACGCTTATGGGGGCCGCGCGACCTTAGGACACCGGAGGCTCTCCGTGTCGGCCGCCGCGCACGTCGCGAGCCTGTACACCCCACTCGATGGCGGGAAGGTCCGCTGCACGGCGTGTGCCCGGTACTGCACCATCCCCGATGGGTCCCACGGCTTCTGCTACGTCCGCAAGAACGAGGGAGGCCGACTGGTCCTGCTGTCCTACGGGCGCGCGGCGGCCCTGCAGATCGACCCCGTGGAGAAGAAGCCGCTCTCGCACTTCCACCCGGGCTCGCGCGTGTACTCGATCGGCACCGTTGGCTGCAACTGGCGCTGCCAGTACTGCCAGAACGCGGAGATCTCGCAGGAGCACGAGATCGTCGGACGGGAGCTGGCGCCCTCGACCGCCGCGCGGCAGGCCGTGCGGCTCGGGTGCGCGGGGATGACGTTCACCTACAACGAGCCGACGATCTTCGCGGAGTACGCGGTCGACCTGATGCACGAGGCCCACCGGGCGGGGCTGTTCGCGAACTTCGTCACGAACGGCTACATGACCCCGGAGGCGGTCGAGCTCCTCGCCCCCGAGCTGGACGCCATCAGCATCGACTTCAAAGGCAGCGGGGAGCCCGGCTTCATGCGGAAGTACATCAGCGCCAAGGGCCCGGAGCCGATCTTCGAGACCTCCGTGGCGCTCCAGGAGCGGGGCGTGCACGTCGAGATCACCGATCTCATCGTCCCCCAGGTCGGGGAGTCGGACGAGGCGACGCGCAAGCTCGCCCGCCACGTCGTCGACCGCCTCGGCCCGTCCACGCCGTTCCACCTGCTGAAGTTCCACCCGGACTACCACATGATGGACCTCCCCGAGACCCCCGTGAAGACCCTCGAACGCCTCCACGCCGTCGCGAAGGCCGAAGGGCTGGAGTACGTCTACCTCGGCAACGTCTGGGGCCACCCGCTCGAGCACACGTACTGCCCGGCGTGCGGGGCGGTCGCCGTCGAGAGGTTCGGCTTCACGATCCGCGCCTGGAACCTCGACGGCCAGAACCGGTGCGGGCGCTGCGGCCAGGCGATCCCGATCTTCGGGCGCCTCCCCGACGACTACGTGCCCGCCTT